>NZ_JBFRJM010000017.1:0-88223 GCF_041468865.1 Vibrio sp. 10N.286.52.C3
GGAATGCTCCGAAATATGCACAAAAAGAGGTTTGTTTATGAATACGAATATGTTGTCTGAAAATTTACAAGCCGAAGCACTTATTGACGATGTTAATCAGGGATTGTTTTATCCTGTTTTTCAACCGATAACTAATGGCAATGGAACTGTCGGTGCTGAGGTTTTGTTACGTTGGGAAAAAGGGCACGATGTTGAATCGTCAATTCGCTGTCTGTTAGACTCTAAGAAGATTGCATGGTTTACTCAAATATTCTTGTTAAGAGTGTCCGAGGAATTATTGTCTCAGAAGAAAATGATTGATTTTCTGACTATTAATATCTCCCCTGATCACGTTTTAAGTTTCACTTTTCTACGTGATATTTCCCCAATTTGGCAAGCATGTAATAAGTTGGGTATAACCTTATGGATTGAGCTTACTGAGAATGAACAATACCCGGTTGGCATTGACGAGAAAAGGATGATGTCCCAGTTTGGAGTATGTCGTGGTCTTGGAATTAAAATCGCGATAGATGACTATGGCAGTGGTTATAACACTGGTGAAGCACTGATTAGGGTTGTTAAACCGAACATAGTGAAAATAGATCGGTCGTTAATGAGAAACCGGAGTGATAATTCGACCTTTTGGGAGCGTCTTAGATTTTTAGCTCGGAAGTATCAGATTGAATTGTTATCTGAAGGTATAGAAAACCATGAAGATTTACGTTTTGCACAATCGCAGGGCATAGATTATTTTCAGGGCTATCACTTAGGCAAACCTGGCTCATTGAGTCAATTGTCGAAACAAGGTGCAGCATATTGCTGATCTACTTAAAAATAGCGTGAATAAATTCGGGTTACTTTTAGTGTGTAAAGCATCATCGTTAGTTTCAAGAGTTTTAGGTTTGCCGGAACATAATGCCATTCTATTAGTTTAATCATGCCTACTTAGTATCAAGTGTTTAATGCCTGCCAGTTTATCTATTTATAACCATTTGTTAGCATTGGGACAAACAACAAAACATTGGAATCGTTATGTCGCAGTCACCTTTGGATCAAAAGGCCTTGGAGCAAGAGCTTTCAGGTCAACAGCCCTCCTTATCTCAAATTAATGTGTTTCCGGTTAAATCAGTAGGTGGGATTGCACTCTCTTCTGCTTGGGTCGAAAAACAGGGCCTTACCTTCGACAGACGTTTTATGTTGGCCTTGGCTGACGGCTCAATGGTGACGGCGCGTAAGTACCCTAAAATGGTCAAGGTGTCTTCTAGCTTGCAGCCAGACGGTTTGATTTTTACTTACGAAGGCAAAGAACCGCTGCGCCTAAAATATGCAAACTTCAAGATGCAAGAAGCGCCTGCAACAGTGTGGAAAGATAGCTTCACTGCGTATACCACCAACGACGAGGCGGATGATTGGTTTAGCGATGTGCTTGGTGTTCGCGTAGAACTTCTGTTCTGTGGTGAGCAATCTAATCGTGTTCGAGAAAAGCTTGGTCAGAATGTCAGTTTCGCCGATGGTTACCCGATGTTAATCATCAGCCAAGCTTCGCTTGATGAGTTGAATCGCCGTAGTCCTGAAACGCATTCCATGGATCAGTTCCGCACCAATTTTGTCGTCTCAAACACTGAAGCGTTTGCTGAAGATGGTTGGAAGCGCATTCGAATTGGTGAGGTTGAATTTGAAGCGGTGAAGCCTTGTGAGCGCTGTATCCTAACGACAGTCGATGTTGAGAGCGGCGAATTCAGAGCAACAAAAGAGCCACTCAATACCTTTTCTACGTTCAGAGCCAACGAGCGCGGTGGCGTTTTCTTTGGCCAAAACCTTGTGGCTAAAAATGAAGGCTTAGTCAAAGCCGGTGATGTTGTTGAAGTATTAGAAACTAAAGAAAAAGAGCACTACGAAGATACATGGGTAGAATCGCTACACTTAACTTGCGTTGAGCGTGAAGAGATCGCCCGAGACTTTACGACGTTCTGGCTAGAACCAGCGAAAGAGAACTACGCATTACCAAGCTATCAGCCAGGGCAACATCTACCGATTGAAATGGTAATTAATGGCGAAAAAGTGTCTCGTCGTTACACGTTATCTTCGAGCCCATCACGCGCAGGTCGTTTGGCGATTTCCGTGAAGCGAGTGGACGATGGTCAAATCTCAAACTGGCTCAATGATCACTTCCAAGTCGGTGATACGCTTGTTGCTCAAAATCCAGATGGCGCTTTCTATTTAGAACAAAACCCTAAGCACCCACTGCTGCTTTTGTCTGCGGGTAGCGGTATTACGCCAATGTTGTCGATGCTTCGTTATTTAGCCGACCATGCTCAGATTGATGATGTGGTTTTCTATCATCAATGCAGCAGCGAAGAAGATATCCCTTATCAAGCGGAGATCGATCAAATTGCCAATGACCATGCAGGATTGCGTGTTATCTATTCGTTAAGCCAGCCAGCGAAAGAGTGGGATGGTTTATCAGGACGTTTGAGCGTGTCTCATGTAGCTAAAATCGAAGAACTACACAAACGCCAAGCGTTCGTGTGTGGCCCTGATGGCTTTATGGATAATGCCAAGAAACTGCTGATTCAAATGGGGCTTAACCCTCAGCATTACCATCAAGAAGCGTTTGGTGTCGCTCAGTCGACTGAGAAAGCTGTGAAGCAACTGCAATTGAGTGTCAATGGCTACTTGTTCGAAGGTAATAATCAATCCACTTTGCTAGAGCAAGCTGAGTCAGCGGGCGTGTCTATCGCTTCTAGTTGCCGTGCGGGCTTCTGCGGTGCTTGTAAAGTGACCCTTGAGTCCGGGCAAGTTCATCAACCTGATGTACCGGCGTTGCAAGAGCATGAACGCAACATGGGGCAAATACTGGCGTGTTGCAGTGTGCCTCAAACTGATATCGAAGTTGTAGACTAACTCGGTAGGTCGGAAGGCCAGAAAGAAAAGCACATTGAATAGAAAAGGCCGGAAGTTCACTGAAATGAACTTCCGGCCTTTTTGATTCTAAGATTAATTCAAACAATTAATCGTAGATCGTTGGGATCGGTTGACGCTTGTGCTGTGTTGCTTTGTAGATGCCTACTAAGCGGTCTGACACGTCTTGAGGGACTTCTTTACCTTCAAGGAAATCATCGATTTGGTCGTAAGAAAGGTTCAATGCTGCTTCGTCGGCTTTCTGTGGATCAAGCTCTTCTAGGTCGGCAGTAGGCACTTTCTTAACCAATAGCTCTGGCGCACCTAGCGTTGCTGCAAGTTCACGAACTTGACGCTTGTTCAGGCCAAACAAAGGCGCTAAATCACATGCGCCGTCACCGTGCTTGGTGTAGAAGCCAGTGATATTTTCAGCTGAGTGGTCAGTACCGATGACAAGACCGCCAACGTAACCTGCAATTTCGTATTGTGCGATCATGCGAGCTCGAGCTTTCACATTGCCTTTCACAAAGTCGATTTTTGCTGAATCTGTTGGTAGTAGGCCTGTGCCCTCTAGAGCAATGTGAGATGCAGCGTGAAGCCCATCAACACCCGCTTTAATGTTTACAGAAACAGATTGAGAAGGCTGAATGAAAGACAGCGCAAGTTGCGCTTCGTCTTCATCTTTTTGTTCACCGTAAGGCAGGCGAACCGCGATGAATTGGTAGTCGTTGCTACCAGCGTTTTCATTTAGGCTATCAACGGCCATTTGTGCTAAACGGCCACAAGTTGTCGAATCCACACCGCCACTGATACCAAGGATCAGAGACTTGCAGCCTGACTGCTGAAGTTTCGTTTTAATAAAGTCCACACGACGAGTCACTTCGAAGTGAGGGTCAATTGAAGGTAGTACGCGCATTTCGTCACGAATTAACTGTTCCATTCGTATTCCTTTCCTGCAAGCAAATTAAAAATCTAGTGTTATCATACCTAAATCATCCGATTTAAAAACCTCTTTGCACAAGCTTAGAAAGAGAAGGCAGTAATAAACAATGGAAAAAATAGCCATTTTCGGTAGTGCGTTTAATCCACCGAGCTTAGGGCACAAAAGTGTGATTGATTCGTTGGCTCACTTTGACAAAATTCTACTCGTTCCAAGTATTGCCCATGCTTGGGGAAAAGAGATGCTAGACTTTGATATGAGATGTCAGTTAGTTAACGCATTTATTAGCGATCTTTCACTGGATCAAGTGGAGCTTTCTTTGATCGAAAAGAGCCTATTTACCCCAGGTGAAAGCGTCACGACTTATGCAGTGCTCAGTGAACTTCAAAAGTTACATCGTGACGCTGAACTGACGTTTGTTATTGGCCCAGATAACTTCTTTAAGTTCTCATCTTTCTATAAATCAGATGAGATTACCGAGCAGTGGTCTGTAATGGCTTGCCCTGAAAAAGTGAAAATTCGCAGCACAGACATACGTAATGCACTGATAAGTGGAAGCGATGTTGCAAAACTGAGTACAAAGTCAGTTACAAAGATGTTGCAAGATAGTGTACTGTATCAGATAATGTAAGTTCACTAATCAAGAGGTCAGAGGACTATGCTAAAGAGCGCGATATCAGCGACGTTGATCATGGCAGCATGTAGTATGCCTGCGTATGCTGAGTGTGATTTTTTTAGCTTAGATTCAATCATGCTGACTTCTGATGAAGATGACAATTGTCTAGATTTCTCGACCAGCATTGAGTCTTTTGGCCAACGTATGATGGAAATCAGTGGGCTGAGCGATGATGAACCTGAAAGCACACCGGACTATTGGTCTGATTGGGTACTTCAAAGTAAAGACTCGCCATTGCTGACACAAAGCATTGAGTCAAACTATGTTGGCTTGGGTATGTGGTTTCCAGAAGACCTTGAAGACGAGGAGTATGATATGTCTACAGAGGAGTGGTTGATGAATCATGGTCTTCAACTCAGCATCGGTTTTGGCGAGAAAGTCGAAGGGCAGCCGCGTATGCGCTTTGATTATCGTTGGCACGACTCACGTGACGCCGACCTAATGATGCAGGTTGAGTTGCCATTTTAGACAGGCAGATGCACAGATAGATTGCTATCTACGTCTAAATAGTAAAAATTAAAAAAGCCGCAAAAACTCAGTTTTTGCGGCTTTTTAGTATCTGGCTTGCGAGTTTTAATACCAGCACTCACTTTCCGCCAAGCTATAAATCTTCACCAAAAACAAGCATACACAGTTGCTCGAACTCTTCTTCTTTACCTGAGAACAGATCATCAATCACAAGTGAACGTTTTTGACCTGACTGCATGCGCTTCTTCGCTTCTCGCATCACCATCACCAGAGTGTGCTCTTGTGGCAGGTTTGAATCATCAATGTTCCATTGATTGAATCGCTGAGAAAGAGCACTTTCGCAAAGCAGGGGTTTAAACGACAACACTTCTTGCTTCAATACAGAAAGCATATCTTTAAACGCTTGTTCCGTATTATTGGCATTAGAAGCGCGAGCTTTGGTTTGTTCTAGCTTTTCTAGTAGTGCCGAAGAGAGGTTCGTTTGCGTGATGTAACCCGCTTGTCTTGGGAATGAATCCGTCAAACGAACAGAAAAATCGACACGGTTAACCTGAGTGTTTGGAAAGTAGGTCAGTGACGTTAGGCAGTCGTATGGAATCCAGACGCTTTGTCCTGGTTCAACGGCATACTCTTGTTTGCCTAACTTAATCAAAACCAAGCCACTTTGAACCGATACAAGGCTATGTTTAAGTACTTTCTTGCGTGGTGTGATCACCAAGTGTGAAAAGTAAGCCGATGTATATTCAATAGCGAAGTTCATAGATAGTACCTTAATTTTGGGGCGTCAAGATTACCGTTAATCTTAAAGAATGCCAACAATAACAGGGGATTTTCAATGTTTCTGGTCTGACCTTGTCAAAAGTATGGGCTCTGTAGCTGCGAGAAGTCAAAACAACGCGTAGAATGAGCCAGCTTTTTATTATATGAATTAAAAAATGACCTCTCCAACCGATCCATATGTTGATATTCGTCCTTACGGCGATGATGAAATTCCAGCGGCACTAAACCGTCTTATTAATGATGAAGAATTTATCAGTGCAATCTTGCACTACCGTTTTTCAAACCATGCGTCTTGGTTCAAAGCATTAATGAGCCCGATTTTGCGTGTGTACTTAAAAATGAAGTGGAGCAAGCTGACTAGCGTTGAATCCATTCAGATTGAAGTGAAAAAGTACTTACGCGACACGTTAGCGAAAACCACTAACGGTGTGACGTACACGGGTATCGAGTCACTGGATGCGAACCAAGCTTATCTGTTTGTATCAAACCATCGTGACATTGCTATGGATCCTGCGTTAGTAAATTACGCTCTGCATCAAAATAATCATCAGACTTGTCGTATCGCTATCGGAGACAACCTGTTGAAAAAGCCATGTGCGACTGAATTGATGCGTTTAAACAAGAGCTTCATCGTAAAGCGTTCTTTGAAAGGACCGCGTGAGATGATGAAAGCGCTAGGGCAGTTGTCTTCTTACATTAAGCACTCTCTAGAAACGGGCAACTCAATCTGGATCGCTCAAAAGGAAGGTCGTGCGAAAGACGGTAACGATTTTACTGAGCCAGCAATTTTGAAAATGTTCCACGTTGAAGGACGTAAGCAAAAAATTGCTTTCCCTGAATACGTGAAGTCATTGAAGATTGTTCCTGTGGCTATTTCTTACGAGAACGACCCATGTGACACGGCTAAAGCGATAGAGCTTTTCGAAAAAGACGTAAACGGCAGTTACGAAAAGGGTGAGTTTGAAGATATCGAAAGTATCATTCAAGGCATCATCGGTGATAAAGGACGCGTTCACGTTGGTTTCGGTCAGGTTATCGACCAAGATTTTGATACGCCTGAAGCGCTTGCTGAAGAGATCGATCGTCAGATCCACGATAACTACAAACTGTTCCCAGTAAACTTGCTGGCAGCAGAAAAAGAAGATGAGTCGATTACAGCGGCCGTTAAACAAGAGTTTGAAGCTAAACTGTCGAGCCTGCCACAAGGTGCGCGTCAGTACTTGATCGATAGCTACGCCAACCCAGTGAAGAACATTGGTTAACGAGCGTTAGTTAGCTTGCTAGTTGATTAGCAACTTGATTGAATTGAAAAAGGAGCCTTGGGCTCCTTTTTTGTTTCTGAATCACCATTTGTTGCTGCGATCGAGCATTAGAGCATTAGAGCATTAGAGCATTAGCCTGAATTAGCGAGCGACTGCACCACCGAGATCTAGATTGGTTGGCCATTTGGTTACGGTGTTGCCGCCCAGATAGATGTTGCCTTTGACTGTCATGGTCTCGGGGAATGTTGTAATCCCAGAACCACCTATATAAAGGTCGCCGTCAATCACGATCCCGTTGGGTAACTCGGTTAAAGGAGTGCGGATCACGCTCAGATCGCCTTTTACTCTAAAGCCATTCGGTAGCCTTTCCAGTGGAGTGTCGGTGAGGTTGATAAAGCCGCCCACTCTTACACCTCTTGGCCAGCTGGTGATTTGGCTGCCAATCAAGTCGACGTAACCTTTTATCTTAACCCCGCTCGGGACTCGAGCGAGTTGGCTGTTAGAGCCTTTAAGGCTGCCGTTCACTTCTAACCCTTTGGGTAGGCGTGTGATCGCAGTATTCTCTATATTGAGATTACCATCTACCACCAAGCCAGTTGGAAGTGATGTATAAGGCTTATTTCGTAGATATAAGTTTCCGTAATTATCGAGATGGTTCAATATTTGATAGTGATCGAGTGGTTCAGCACTGACATTTGTTATGGTTAAGGAACCAATAATAAGTGCAATTATTCTGAGCATAACAGGCTTCTTATTACGATAGACGCTTACACTATAATGGAAAAATTAATCTCGCATAGTGTTTTACCCATTTGGCGGTAGATTAACGAGGAATGGAGCAAAGATGATAGGTAAATCAATGATTAGAGTAAATATACGAATTATTAAGGTCTTTCTGATAGCCGCTTCATTGTTTGGCTCAATGTCTGCGAGTGCCAATAAAGTAATTTCAACGCCCGGTAAAGCTGCGGTAGTGGTGACACAAGGCAGTCAACAGCAACGAGTTTGTTATTATGATGACAAGGCTTATAGTATTGGGGCAGTGTTAGAGGTAGGGGGCGTAGTGATTCAGTGCGCTGCAGAAAATGATTTTGAGCAAAATGGGTCACTGGCTTGGGTTCAATTAAAAAAAGACGAGTAATTCACTCGTCTTTTAATAAGCATATAAATGCTTATATTAACGCGCTAGAGAGCGAGTCTTAAGTTCAAAAATAATCTTCTCAGCGCTAACTTCAAATTTAAAGCGAGCGTGCAACTCTGTGCTTTCTTCAGTCATCTCTGATGCTTCGAACTCAACGTTGCTAGACACTTGTTTAGCAAGTTCAACATACTTAGCAAACTCAGCTTCAATCAGTGCTTTTGAGTTTCCGTAAACCGTTACTTCAGCAACATCGTCGCCTTCTTTAATGATGAACCCGATTTCGCCTGCACAGCCGCAAGCCTCACATACATCGTTGTTACCAATATCTTGGCTCATAAATAATCCTCTTACAAAGTCTGAGGTTATTCTAACGAGCAATTTGAACTGTATCTACAAAAATTAAAACCTTTGAACTAATTTATACTGGTATGCTATGTTGTTTGTTAAGGTGTTTGATGAATATCTATATTCGCGCCGCCAAATATGTATGTGATTTACCTCACGTTTTGTTGAAGAGGAATGTTATTAATATGTCAGAATATCATTCACTTAGTTGCGCCAGAAATGATTTTATAAGACTATCTATCGCTTGATAGGTATTTATACAATGAATTTTTCGTTGGGTATTTCATATTCTAAGTAGTTATTTAAACTTATCGACTTAGGATTGTAAGGTGATTTTCGAAGAATAATTAGACAAAGTGTCCAAAGAGGCATCACTGTAAAATTGTTCGTACATAGTATTTGTGTGAATTTAGTTATAAATACTTGCGAAAAAATACCTTGCTCACATAATGCTGATAACGATTTTCATTCTGACTTCATTTGATTGAGTTAGATGGATTTACAAAGAGAAGAGCCTGAATATGCCAAAGCGTAGTAAAGAAGATACAGAAATCACGATCCAGAAAATCATGGATGCCGTTGTAGACCAGCTACTAAGATTGGGTTACGACAAGATGTCATACACGACGTTGAGTCAACAAACGGGTGTTTCTCGTACAGGTATAAGTCATCACTTTCCAAAGAAAACGGATTTTACTGCTGCTCTAGACGGTCGTATTTTCAAGATGTTCGTGGAACACATTGACTTCGAAAATGGCCTTGACGCATTTTCAGCTAGCTGGGTTGCAGCACTTGAAGACGCTGAGTTCCTAGCAATCTTACGTTTACTTTTCCATCATATCGTTACTGCTGAGAGCGCGCATGAGTTCGCTGCAAACGGTATTGATCGTCTATACAAGCTGACTGAAACTCAGTTTGGCGATACTAGCGGTAAAGAACTAGAGTGGTTGATTGGTAAATCATTGATTCGTATGAGCCAATAATCAGCACTCAATAAAAGAAGCTCCTGCGGGGGCTTTTTTTGTGCCTGCCGTTTCACTTCTTGTGCGTTTTTCTCTCAATCCCACACCGATGTTGCTGTTTGCTGAATGATGTTATTTCTTTTCTTTTTATATGCTTACGCCCGCGGCTTGTTTTTCTCTTCAGTGTTAAAAGCTAAGTAACCCTAACAAGTAGAGTTCATTTCTAGAGCCTCAAATGCTCAAGGTGAGTCGTTTTGGTGCTTGCTGTTGTGGTTGTTAATAAAATTGAGTTTAAGCCGAGAGAGTGGCTGTGAGCCAATAAAAAGCCCCGAACAAATCGAGGCTTAGGATTACGTCATTGTTATCAAGAACGAATACTCAAAACGAGTCGCTCCTTAATCGGACTTATTGTGCGGGGTGAACCTGAGGGAAGCTCATGGTTGGGTGTTTTTCTACGATACTTTTGTAACCATACACATCTTCTATCATCGAAGGTTTCAGTGCATCCCAAGGCTTGCCATCACACACCAAATTGCCATCTTTCAATACCACCAATCGATCGGAATACTGCGCGGCTAAGTTGAGATCATGCAAAACCACGATAACCGCGGCATTGTGGTTATCGGCTAATTCTCTCGCAATCTTTAAGGTGTTGTGCTGGTGGGCAAGATCCAGTGCAGAGGTTGGTTCATCAAGCATCAAAATACATTGGTCACCAGAGTGGTGAAGCTGAGTTAATACTCGAGCCAAGTGCACTCGCTGCTTTTCACCGCCTGATAGTGAAGGGTAAAGCCTTTCACTCAGGTGAGTCACATCAGCAACATCCATTTTTTGGCTAGCAATGCTAGTTAGTTTTTTGTTGGATTCTTGCAGAGGAATCCCACCAAGCTCGACAACTTCATGTGCCAAGAATGGGAAGGTCAAGGTGCTGTGTTGAGGAAGCATAGCAAGGTGCTTAGCTAACTTGTGAGAAGGCCACTTGTCTTTGCTGTGTCCAAAGTATTGAATATCGCCGTTGCTTGATATCTCTTGGCATAAAGCTTTAAGCAGCGTGCTTTTACCTGCGCCATTTGGCCCAAGCAGTGTAGTTACCTTTCCCGCTTCAATCTCAATAGAAACGCCATCTAATATCACTTTACTGCCGAACTTCACTTCGATATCGGTCGCTTTTAAAGCTGAAGGAAACATTAAAGGATTCTCCCTTTCTGTTGAAATAGTAGATATAAGAAGAATGGGGCACCGATAATCGCAGTGACAATACCTACAGGTAGCTCTGCCGGAGCAAGTACCACACGTGAGAACATGTCTGCGGCGGTTAGCAGCAGTGCGCCTAGTACCGCTGATAGTGGCAACAGAACTCGGTGGTCAGGGCCTGCTAACATGCGACCTAAATGTGGGATAACCAATCCAATAAAACCAATCATGCCAGACAGGCTAACTGTGATACCAACGCCCGCAGCCGTCAGTAGAATCAGCTTTCGTTTCAGCTTTTGAACTGGGATACCAAGGTGTTGCGCTTCTGACTCGCCCAGTAATAGAGCATTTAGAGACATCGCTTGGCGGTAGAAAACAACAAACAAGCCAACGAGCGTGACAGCTGCCAGCAAAATTCCTGACCACTTAGCGCCCGCCAATGAACCCATCGACCACAATGAAAGATCGCGCAGCATTTGGTCATCAGCAATGAAATTCAAGAAGCCAATACCTGCGCCAGAGAGCGCACTGATCGCCACACCCGCCAACAACATGATGGTGACAGAGGTGCCGAATTTACCTGTACCCAGCTTATACACCAGCAGCGTGGTTAAAGCGCCGCCAAGAAAAGCGAACACAGGAACCGCAGCAAAGTTCATGAAAGCAGGGTATTGAAGCGATAGCTCAGAGAACAAAACGATAGCCAGTGCAGCACCTAATGCTGCGCCCGCAGACACACCTATGATGCCAGGTTCTGCAAGTGGGTTTCGAAACAAACCCTGCATCACTGCACCACACAAGGCGAGGATCGCACCAATCAGCATGCACAAGATGGTTCTAGGTAAGCGGATCTCTTGAATCACTAAGTTGATGTGAGGTGCTAAGTCATTGTTTGGTTTAATTAAGCTCGCTGCGCTGTCAGCTAAGCTAATGTTCATTGGCCCAACAGTGATCGAGTACAGCGCGACAAAAGCTAGGGTTGCACCTAGAGCTAACATCGACGTTTTCAGTGGGACGGAGCGTAACAACATAAAGGGCCTCAATATCTATCGCTAACTTCGACCTCCTTCAACAACAGCGTGAGTCAGTTGGTGAGGGAAGCGAATTAGCGATAGCAGAAATAGGGTGGTTGAGTTATAGCGGGTAGATAAGTGCGTTTAGACGCTTTGCTTCAGAGAGGCTTTCTAGGCCAAGCCCGCCAACCAAAGCACTGCCATTTACGGTAATGATTTGCTTGTTCATACCTGCAGGCGTTGCCGCTAACATAGGTAGCGATTTCAGGATGGCATCAGCACCGCCCATTTTTTGGTAGCTACGACCACTGACTAAAATCACATCTGGCTGCATTTCTACCAGTGATTCCATCGACAGTGGCTTGTAAGACGTTAAGCTCTGAGCGGCAGGGTTGATACCGCCAGCTAACTCGATGATTGCGTTTGGTGATGTTTCACCGCCAGCAACGTTGGCAGGGCGACCTTCATGCAGCAACAGGAATAGAACTTTCTTCGCTTCGTTGCTTGGTACTTGGTTCGCTTTCAGTGCTGCGATCTTTTGATTCACATCGGTTTTCACTTGCTGCGAGTGGTCTTCGGTATGGGTGATCTTTGCGATTTGGTCGATACGCTTTAATAGCCCTTCCACGTTTGCTTCAGTGTTAACAATCTCTACATCGACGCCTGCCGATTTTAATTGAGAGATAGCGTTGTCTGGTCCCATTTCATCCGAGCCAATCAATGTGGTTGGCTCTAGGGCGAGTAGACCTTCAGCAGACAGGTTTCGGTGATAACCAATCTTTGGCAGGTTTTCTCCTTGAGGGAAGTGGCTGGTCACATCAATCGCGACTAACTGCTCTTCGGCACCTAATGCCAAAACCAATTCAGTAACGGCACTGCCAGCACTGATGATTCGAGGTTGTTCAGCGTCGTTGGCCATTGCGGGTGCGCTAAGTGCCAGGCTGATTGCAGCTAATGAAAGAAGAGGTGTCTTGGTCTTTAATTTATTGAGCACGTTTAAGTTGTTCATAATAAGTTCTTTATATTTTCTTTTTGTATCGCGAAGATACTCAGTGAGCAGTCCGTTCGCATTGTGAGTTCGAATCGATAGAGAGGCTTAGTCTGCTTGTTTAGTTTTATCAACCAGAAGCCAAACCTCGTGAAAATTGAGTGTCGCTCTAGCCATCGTCCGTGAGCAATTGAGTCGCTGGTATTCCGTTTTCTTGAAGGAATGAAAGCAACTTCACTAGGTTCTCCACGTTAGCGGCTTTATCTGCGCCAATGATGATCGGTTTTTTATCCGTTGAACCAGTCTCTTCTAACAGGGCAATCTTGAAATTTTCCCAGTCGATGTATTCTTGGCCGTTAATTGCCCAGTAGGGTTCGCGGTCTAAAATATTGACGCTAATCGAATCCTTGTGGACTTCAGAAACGTTTTTGACATCCGAGCTTGGTAGCTCAACTTCCAGTGACTCCAGCTTTACTGATGCCGTAAGCAATAGAAAAACCATCACGATAAAAATGATGTCGAGCAGCGGTGTTAAGTCTGGCGCTAGGCTCTGTGTGTGAGATGAGTGGGGCGTTTTAATCATGCTTGACTCACATCACCGATAGAGGTTTTGTTGATAGGCTTACCTTGAGTATCATCAGACTGATTGGTTTGAATCGACATGCCTTCTAGCCACACATTCACATAGTTCAATGTATGCTCCAATTGAGCCAGCACTCGATCGGCCCATAGCCCTAGTAGCTGAGCACCAGAAATAGCAGGAAGCGCAATCATCAAACCTGCTGCTGTGGTTCGCATTGCTAATCCAAGACCGTCTGCCAAATCATTAGGCGTGATGCTGCCTGTTGTCGCGGCAACGCCTTTAAACATCTCAATAAGACCAAGTACCGTACCAAGCAAGCCGATGAGTGGGCTGATCACGCCGATCAAACCAAGCAGTCTTAAACCTGCATGAAGCTGGTGGCGTTTTTCTTGTAGCCAGATCCCAGCGGCATCTTCACGTAACCCTTTTGAGAAAGAGTGGTGAGCAAGCAACATTGACACGCCCTTGTACAAGAGCGGGCGTTTACCTGAAATCGACTGAGCAAGCGCTTCAATCTCTTTGCTGTTGGTTGGTGAGGTTTGGTTTAACTCGCGACGAATGGCACGTTTGCCCACACCAATGCTGAGCATGACTTGGAAGACACGTTCAGCGATGATCATTGCTGTTAATGCTGAGCAGATAAGAAGAGGCCAAGTCATTAAGCCAAGTTGATCTTGTAAGTAACTGATTTGTTGCATGATTAATCCAACCTAAAACGAACAGGTATTTGTACTCGGTGAGCAATCGCTCGACCATTGACAGTGTGAGGTGAGAATTTCCATTGTTTAATGGCATCTAATGCGGCGTTATCGAGCATTAGCGCGCCTGATGAATTTACTAATGCTTGTTTAATTTGTTTGCCTTCAGCGTCTAGCCAGATCTCATAAGTCGCGACACCTTCAACGCCACGACGTCTTGCTTGGCGAGGGTAATTCGGTGGGGTAGGACGCGCAGAGAACGAAGGCTTAGTAACTAAAACCGGCTCTTGGTTTGATACGCCTTGGTTTACTTCCTGAGACTGGTTGGCAGATTCGTCCATATTCTTATCGACTTTCTTGTCGGCCAGTTTCTCTGGTTGAGTGGCTGGCTCTGGGCGTTCTTTCTTCACCACCTTTTTCTCAG
Organism: Vibrio sp. 10N.286.52.C3; assembly: GCF_041468865.1. Classification (NCBI taxonomy): domain Bacteria; kingdom Pseudomonadati; phylum Pseudomonadota; class Gammaproteobacteria; order Vibrionales; family Vibrionaceae; genus Vibrio; species Vibrio sp. 10N.286.52.C3. Next base: position 14,355 of record NZ_JBFRJM010000017.1, read on the forward strand.
TCACTGGTTTCTTTTGAACAGGCTTTTTCTCGACAACCTTCTTTTCAATCACTTTTTTCTCAACTTTCTTTGGTTGAGGTTTATTGGTGATCGCTTTTTTCTTTGGGGTTGGCTTAGTTTGCTTTGGCTCAACCGTTTTTGGTTCGGCTTGTGAGACGGTTTCTTTTATTGGCTCAGGTTTAACTGGCTCTGTGATTGTTTTTTGCTGAGCTTGTGAAGGAACGCTCTTAGGAGTGAAGTTGATCGATACCGTGTTCGATTGGCTACCTGCAGGCATCGCAAATACTTTGGATTCTTGAGCGACAAACAACAACGCGGCATGAATCACTAACGATGCACCGCCTGCAATAACATATCTAGGAACGTTCACAATCAATCCTTTACCAAATCAAAATTCTGTATCGGATTATTGCTTAGAATCTAAATAAGATCAATTATCAATTGCATTATCATTTGCGTGTATTTATGATTCTCTCAGTTTTTAGCGAATAGTCTTCCAGACTTTGCTATGTAAGTGTTTAGAGAGATTATATGAGTCTTAATATTTATAAGTTTGACGAATCAATCTTGGGCGTTTCTAGCCCTGATCCGCTTCGTTTTGCGTTTGCGAAAAAGCATTCTGCACACGCCGGAGGAAGTTCAATTCCGGTCGACCCCAGTAAGAAGTTAGAACTCTTTGACGAACTGATGCTGAGTGAAGGGAAAAAACAGGATACGCGTTGCTTGTATATCCACATTCCTTTCTGTCGTGTGCGTTGTACGTTCTGCAATTTCTTCCAAAATGCCGCAAGCCGTAAATTAGTGGATGAGTATTTCGATGCACTGATGGTCGAGCTAAAGCAGAAAGCCAAAACACCTTGGGCTCAGTCTGGACTATTTCACGCCGTCTATATTGGTGGCGGAACTCCCACCGATTTGTCGTCTCAACAAGTTGAGCAGCTGGGTAAAGCGATTCGTCAATATTTCCCACTAGCAAACGATGTTGAGATGACATTGGAAGGGCGCATCAATCGATTTGGTGACGAGATGTTTGATCGTGCGCTTGAAGGTGGCTTCAATCGTTTCTCGTTCGGTATTCAAAGTTTCAATACTCAGGTTCGACGTAGTGCTAAGCGTCTAGATGACCGAGAGGTTGTGCTAGAACGTATCAGTTCACTAAGCCGCACCGAGCAAGCGCCAATCGTTCTTGATCTGTTATACGGATTACCACACCAATCTATGGAAGTGTTCCAACAAGATTTAGAAGACTACATGTCTACTGGCGCACACGGCATTGACCTCTACCAACTGATTGTTGCGGGCAATGCACCTATGCTTAATCTTGTTGAGAAAGGAAAAATCCCACCGCCTGCGAATACGCCAGATAAGGCGAGCATGTATTTGGCGGGTGTGGAGTTCATGGCAAAAAATAAGGTCAAGCAACTGAGCGTAAACCACTGGACTCGTGATAACCGCGAACGCAGCATTTACAACAGCTTAGCGAAAACTTATGCCGAAGTTCTACCCATTGGTTGTGGCGCTGGTGGCAACATCGGCGGTCATGGTGTGATGCAGCATCGAACTTTAGACAGCTACATGGAGTCTATAAAGCAAGGTCAATTACCTATTGCCATGATGACTAAGCAAAGCTCATTAGAGCCTATCTTCTCAACATTAAAGGCAGGTTTCGATTCTGGTGTTGTTAGAAGAAGTACGCTACCGAGATTTATGGGGCAAGATACGTTCGACTACCTCAAGCCTTTGTTCGCGCATTGGGAAAAGAACGGTTTAGTTGAGCTTTCGGAAGATTATCTGAGCCTGACTATTGCTGGCAGCTTTTGGGCGGTAAGCCTAGCGCAGAGTGTGATTCAAGTGCTTAACGCTGAATACCAAGCTATGCACCCAGCGCCTAAAGCGTCAGGTTCGGGCGTACACCCGCATGCAAGTTTGAAGCACGCTTAATATCGAATTTTTAGTTTATAACTTACTCGTTTATACGGAACATATTCAATGACAGATACAACATTAGAAATGACAGAAACTCTAGAACAACGCGTAGCTCTAATTTTAGAAGAAGAGCCAAAACTACTGCCAACAGCAATTGCTGAGAAGCTAGGTGTTTCAGAGGTTGAAGTGGTTGCTGCTTTTCCAAACGACATGGCGGTAATGCTAGATGGCAGCCGTGCTCAAGATATTCTAGAAGGTTTAGTGGGTTGGGGCCCTGTGACCACTATCGTGCATTCATTTGGTTCTATCTTTGAAGTTAAAGCGCCATTCCCGAAAGGTAAGGTAGCGCGTGGTTACTACAACCTAATGGGCAAAGAGGGCGAGCTTCATGGTCACCTTAAACTTGATAACGTTAAACATATCGGTTTGGTGAGCAAGGCGTTCATGGGTCGTGAAAGTCATTACTTCGGCTTCTTCAGTGAAACCGGTGAGAACATTTTTAAGATTTACCTAGGCCGCAACGAAAAGCGTGAGCTTATTGCCGACCAAGTAGAACGCTTCAAAGCGCTAAAAGAACAAGCTTAAGTTCAATTTACAGTAAATAATCAGCAGCAATCTTACATAGGGTTGCCAACTGGCTTAAACAAGACATCAATGCTCGAGGATCGTTTAGTTCGCTAATGATCGCTCAACCTTGGGCAAAAATAATAAATCAGAGAAAGTGAAGAAAGGAATTACCCATGGAACAGCAAGTAAAACAAGAACGTCTACAAGGTCGCCTAGGTCCAGAAATTAAAGAGTTTCGCCAAGAGCGCCGTACCCTTCAACTTGCAACGGTTGATGAAGAAGGTCGCCCGAACGTAAGTTACGCACCTTTCGTTCAGAACCAAGAAGGTTACTTTGTTCTAATTTCTGATATTGCTCGTCATGCTCGCAACTTGAAAGCGAACCCTCAGGTCTCTTTGATGATGATTGAAGACGAAGAGAGCTCGAAGCAACTTTACGCACGTAAACGTTTAACGTTTGATGCTCAAGCAAGTGTTGTAGATCGTGAAACGGAACTTTGGACTCAAGTGATTGGCCAGATGCAAGAGCGTTTTGGTGAAATCATTGATGGTTTGAGCCAACTTCAAGACTTCTCTCTGTTTAACCTTAAAGCTGAGAACGGCCTGTTCGTTAAAGGCTTTGGTCAGGCATACCAAGTGTCAGGCGACGATCTGGTGGATTTCGTTCACCTACAAGAAGGTCACAAAAAAGTATCTAACGAGTAATCTCGTTTAATCGATTTCTTTAGGAGCCCTCCAATGTGAGGGCTTTTTTATGTCTAAATCAAAGAGTTTGGTATATTGACGTTTGATGACTATTTATGTGTAAGGATCGGTACGTGAAACCAGTAAGTCGAGATTGGGACGAGTTCTGTTACCCGTTTATTTATGAAGACAGTCCTATCTGTGATTTTGAGATTTTGTCGGATGAACTTTGTTGCCGAGTTGGATTGGTATTGTCTTTAGAGCTAGAGCCTCAGGTTCGTGAGATCCTGCAACGCTTGCAGCCAAACATCTACCATTTGAATGGCTCTGTGCGCGGTAAGCTTGCCATCACCGAGTCTGAATTGGTCGAGCTCAAGCAAGATTATCATCGTATCCGTGAGCAGTTAGAAGGGGGGGTTAAAGGCTTTGTCTTACCCGGTGGACACCGAGTGTCTAGTGAACTTCACTTGTGTCGTTGTCAGGCTAAGAAAGTTGTGCGAGCTTTGGTGAGTATTGAACATCATGAAAGCAAAAAGTCGCCAGACCCGATTCTTTTTAAATACGCCAACCTAGTCGCGAACACTCTCTATGCATTGGCCTCTTTTACCAATCATGTGAATGAAGTCGAGGAAGTGGAATTTGTGAGTAAGAGCTACTCTATGCCGAAAAAGTCTATGCCAGAAAACAAAGACTAACGGTTAGCTCTATTCTTATTAAGATTTGAAGAAAGAAGAGACTAAGAAGCTAAACCATTGAGCACTATGCCAGGTTTAGCTTCTATAACAGAGCCTAAGCAGCCGTAGAGGCGCCGTTTAAGACTTTTGCGCCGCGTAGCATAGCTTCGATTAATTCACCCGCGTTGAACTTCTCAAGCGCTTCATGCGCCCCCACCTGATTAGCACGGTCGACACAGATCTCACTGGACAGTGAGGTATGCAAAATACAGTAAGCGTGACTTAAAGCGCTGTCGTTTTGCACTTCAAATGCAAGCTCATAACCATCTAATCCCGGCATCTCGATATCACTCACCAGAAGATCAATGGCATTGCCAGCGCTGGCTTGACGTCGCATCAGGTCAATCGCATCTAAGCCATTGTTACAGATGCTATAAGGGATGTTGATGCTGTCTAGAGCGTCAGATAGTTGCTTACGTGCAATTAACGAGTCATCAACCAACAAGATGTTCAACGCTTTGAGACGTTCCCTTTCTACATCGGTCAGCATCGGGATATGAGCATTCTCATAAGCTGGGTAGATCTTAGAAAGCAGCAGTTCCACATCGAGCATTTGCACAATACGGTCTTCAAAACGTGTAATACCCGTTACAAACACATTGCGACCCACACTGGTGGGTGGAGATTCAATACTCTTCCAGTCGCATTCAATGATCTTATCAATCGAACGAACCAAGAACGCCACAACGGTTCTTAAACAGTCGGTGACGATGAGTACGCAATCTTGGTATTCAGCGGGTGTTATCGGACGGAAGCCAATCGCAGCGGACATATCAATCACAGGAACCGTAAGGTCGCGGATAGTCACTGTACCAATCACGTGATGATGAGAGTAGGGGATCTGAGTCATCGGCTGAAAAGGGACGATCTCTCTGACCTTAAGCGTGCCAATCGCAAAACTTTGAGTGAGGGATAACTTGAACATCAACATTCCCTGTGACTGACTCGCTTTACTGATCGGTTTGGCCATAAGTGGCTCCTACTTAATACGCGCTTAATTTATAAGGATTAATTTAAAGGGAAATGGAAGCCGCAGCAAGTCGCGATGCGGTTTTTAGTGGCCTTTAAGGCAGTTGTTTTCGCTTATAGAGTGAAGAATAGCGGTTCTTGGGTTAAAATCACGTTAAACGCTGGCTGTCGATGGATTTATGTCGATAAGCCGTTAGCGGCAAACAGATTTACAACAGTCAGTTCATTAGCGATGTTCAAAGCAACCGTCGAAAGTAAACTGGCAGCAACAAACTGAGAATTATCATGGCAAGAACAGCAGCAGCGCTTCATATTTTGGTGAAGCATAAAGAACTAGCAGAAGACATCATGACGCAGCTTAAAAAGGGCGCTAAATTTCAAACGTTAGCGAAGAAACATTCAACCTGTCCATCAGGTAAAAAGGGCGGCGACCTAGGCGAGTTCAAAAAAGGTCAAATGGTGCCTCAGTTTGATAAGGTTTGTTTCTCTGGCGAGACGCTAGTACCACACCTTGTGAAAACAAAATTTGGTTGGCATGTGGTTAAGGTTCTTTACAGAACTTAGCAATAAATATGTGATAGATTGAATAAAAGGAGCGTATATACGCTCCTTTTTTGTGACTTTTTTGCGCGTTTTAAAGCAATACGGTTGAGTGTTCATCCCAGACGTTATGCGATAATTGGTGCTACGCCCTCAACCATCCACCGTGAGTAATTGGTAGGAGGAGGAGGGTTTTTAATGAGTAACTCATATAATAAATGCCATTCTTGAGGAAATTTATTGCAGCTTTGCCTTTTAGCCTTTGCCTTTTCTAAAAAGCTGTAAACGAGTTTGGTAGGAGAACAACATGGAGAGTTCAGCTATGTTAAGCAAACCAGCGACAGATGTCATATTGCATGCCTTTGACTGGTGCTACGCTGACGTAATGAAGAACGCCCCACTGATCCAAGAGTTGGGTTATAAATCTGTTTTAGTATCACCGGCGATGAAATCGCTGCGCGGCCCTAAAGGTTGCGATCGAAATTCTGGCACTCAATGGTGGCAACGCTATCAGCCCCAAGACTATCGTGTGATCGATAATCAGTTGGGTGACACACAAGATTTTAAAGCGATGGTCGACACGTTAAAGCGACATGGGCTTCGTACTTATGTGGATGTGGTGTTTAACCACATGGCCAACGAATCGGGTATCCGCGGTGATCTAACGTATCCCAATCAGCAAGACATGGCGTCTTATCAAAAAGATGCTGACTATTATGAATCCATACGTTTGTTTGGTGACCTTTCTGAGCCTCTATTTGATGAGAACGACTTCGTGGAGGCGTTTGGCATCAAGAACTGGAAAGACACTTGGGAAGTGCAAAACGGGCGTATTACCGGTGGCGCGAGCGACCCTGGCCTGCCAACGCTGCTTGATAACGATAATGTGGTGGCACAGCAAAGAGCCTACCTAAAAGCACTGAAAGAGATTGGTGTGAAAGGGTTTCGCATTGACGCGGCAAAGCACATGACACTGGCACATCTACGCAAGGTGTGGACGGATGACATCTGCGAAGAAATGCACATCTTCGGTGAGATCATTACCGATGGCGGCGCGACAGAAGAAGAGTATGAGCTGTTCCTTGAGCCTTATCTTAAACACACTCGCTTAGGCGCTTACGATTTCCCGTTGTTCAACACCATCTTCAAAGCATTTGAAGAGCAGGGCAGCTTTAAGTCTTTGATTAACCCATACTGTTTTGGTCAGGCTCTGTCGAATATGCGAGCGATCACGTTTGCGGTCACTCATGATATTCCCAATAACGAGGTGTTTTTGGAGCATGTGATGGATGAAGTGGATGAGCGATTGGCTCATGCTTTCATTCTTGGTCGAGACGGCGGTGTGCCGCTTGTTTACAGTGAACTGAGCACCAGCGGTATTCTGGACAAGAGCGGTCAGCCTCGTTGGCTTAACGACTGGCAAGCGCCTTACATGAAAAGCATGATTCAATTCCATAACCATGTTCATGGCGAAGCGATGCGTGTGGTTGAAGCGAATGATGATTTGTTGGTGTTTGTCCGTGGCGATAAAGGCATTGTGGTGATCAACAAGTCGAAGCGAAGCAAAACAGCCTCATTAAATTGGACTGGTGCGGTAACCGATTTACTGTCGGATGATGTGTTTGAATGTGTTGGTAAGGATTTAACCATCAAGGTGGAATCGAACCAATGTATGATGTTAACGACGAATGAATTGAAGCCTGTCACGAGTTAACTTGGATAGACTAGAAAGAGAAGCCCCGCTTACTGGCAATCAGTAATCGGGGCTTTTTATTTTAAGCTATTGCTCGGTAACTAAACCAAATGGCGACTCAGCCAAACGGCAACTGAGCCAAACCTTGGTTAAACCGTAAACTTATTCAATAGCTCGTCTTGTTGGCGAACATTGTCAGTTTGCTGCTGCATTGCGGTATTCGCTTCTTGGGCCGCTGTTGATACTTGTGTTGAAAGGTCTTTGATCTTAACAGTGTTGTTATTGATCTCTTCCGCTACTAAGCTCTGCTCTTCTGCCGCTGAAGCAATCTGGATGTTCATATCTGAGATGCGTTGAATCGCGTCACGGATACGGTCAAGTGAAGAGTTCGCTTGCTGAGCGCGTTCAACGGCGTCAGTGGCTGTGTCTTTACTTTGGTTCATCGCGTTCGATACTGAGCTTGCACCCGCTTGGAGCTGCTCGATCATGTTGCGGATTTCCGTAGTTGATTCTTGAGTACGTTGTGCCAGAGTACGAACTTCATCGGCAACGACTGCGAAACCACGGCCTGATTCACCAGCACGCGCCGCTTCAATAGCCGCATTCAATGCCAGTAGGTTGGTTTGGTCTGCAATATCGTTGATTACTTTTAGAATTGTTTCGATGTTGGCTGTTGCTGATTCAAGTACTTGTACTTCGGCAACCGCTTGGTCGATACGTGCTGAAAGGTTATCAATCGCTTGAGTGGTGTCACTTACGACAGATGTGCCGTCTAGCGTTGCTTCGTCTGCTTCACGGGCTGCCGCTGCTGCGCCTTGAGCATTGTTTGCAACTTCAGTTGCAGTAACCGCCATCTCGTTCATTGCAGTCGCTAACTGTTCAAGCTCTTCCAGTTGGGTATTCATCGCTTTCGCTGATTCGCCTGCACCTTTAACCGTGATTTCAGTACCACGCTTAATTTCAACACCAATCGCTTTCGATTGAATGATCTGATTTTGCAGGTTTTCAGTAAAGGTGTTGAAACCTTTCGCTAGGTCAGAGAACTCTTGGTCTGTGTTGGTATCTAGGCGCTTAGTTAAATCACCTTGACCGCTCGCCACATCTTGAATGGCTTGGTTAAGCGCATCCAGTGGACGCATTAACACACGAATCAGAACAGTCAGTGCAATGATGCTGAGAATAACTGCAATCAACGAGTAGATCATTGAGCTGTTCTTCAATTCTTCAACGGTTTGGAACGCGATCTCTTCATCGAGGATTGCACCTATATACCAATCTTCACTAGGGATGTGGGTGAAATTAACTAGGAACATTTTGCCGTCGACTTCAATTTCTTGAGAGCCTTCACGAATAGTCGCTTGTGGCATGTAGCTTGATAGCGTTTCACCGTTGTTTTTCGCATTTGGGTGAGCAATCGTGGTGCCGTCGGCTGTTACTAGGAACAGGTAACCCGCATCAAACAAGTTCACTTGGTTGACCAAGGTAGCAAGGTTCGTCAATTCTAGGTCGTAGAACATACCCGCAGTAAAGCGGCCGTTGTCTTTAACTGGAGTACCTACTGATATGATGACTTTCTTACTTGATGCATCCACATAAGGAGCGGTAACAACTAAACTGTTTTTGGATTTAGCATCAATGTACCAAGGACGAATTCGTGGGTCGTAGTCTGGACCGGCATCCCAACCATCATCATTTTCAATAACGAAACCGTTTGCTTCATAACCAAAACCAACCGCTAGGAAGCTGTTTTTAAGCTTTGGCTTTTCTAAGATTTCTTTAACGTAAGCGCGATCTTCAGGGTTGATCTCGATGACTTCAGTCGTCGATTGAGCCAACGCTTTCTTGGCGTTCATCTCCGATACGACGGTATTTTTCACGCCCGAGACCATCTCTTTCAGGCTCGCATTGACGTGGTTTTCTACTGCACTTCTTACGGTGTAAAGTTGTTGTATTGAAAGCAATGATACTGTCACTAGCAGCAAGGCTGATGATGCAGCAACCACCTTATGGCTAAATTTCATTGAGTTTTCCCCTTCTCACAGGCTTTGCGAAGACTAAAGTTAATCGTGTTTTTGTAATTATATATATCGACTAGATTGGATTTTACTTGAATGTAATTTCACAAAATAGACTACAAAAATACAACAACCTAAACAATGCAAAATTCACTAAAGCGCATATTTGTTGCTTTTAGTATTTGGTTAAATGAGTTGGGGAATGGGGCTAGACGGAGTTTAAGGAGGAATTAAGAATGTATTAATTTGATAGTTATGCGTTCAGTTTTCTATTAAAAAGAGGCGGGGTGAACAAACGATATGAAATCAAATGACATGCAGAGCTTATAAATTAATTGAACTCCAAATAATACTGTGTATATATTTTCGCAAATAAAAAGCCCCACAAAAGTGAGGCTTTATAAACTGAATCTTTATTGAGTTACATAAGTAGTATCTAATTTAGAATATTAGATGCGCTACACCAGCGATAACTGGAAGCGTAATTAACGTACGTAGAATAAAGATAATAAACAGTTCTAAGATGTTCACTGGAATCTTACTGCCTAGAAGTAGAGCGCCCACCTCAGACATGTAGATCAGCTGAGTTACCGACATTGCTGCAATAACAAAGCGAGTCATCTCGTTGTCGATAGAAGCCGCAAGGATTGCTGGGATAAACATGTCCGCAAAACCAACAACAATCGTTTCAGATGCTGCAACCGCTTCAGGAACACCAAGTAGCTCTAGGAATGGAATGAAAGGCTGACCTAGGATTGAGAACACAGACGTGTATTCCGCAATAACCAGTGCCATTGTACCTAAACCCATAACAACAGGCAGTACGCCAAATACCATATCTACGGCGTTACGAACGCCTTCGCCAAATACAGATTTAGCCGACTTTACTTGAGATGCTTTATTTACCGCTAGCTCAAGACCCCAAGAGAACGTTGAGTGACCTGCTGGGATCGCGTCAGCGTCTTTGTGCGGCTTGCTGCCATCAATGAAAGTATCTTTCTTCATGCTTAGTGGTGGAAGGCGAGGGATGATCACCGCTGCCACAATACCCGCTAAACAGATTGCTGCGTAGAAAGGTAGGAACAGGTGCTCTAGTTCTACCTGAGCAATAACCACAAGACTGAATGTGATAGATACTGCTGAGAAAGTCGTACCAACAACCGCAGCTTCACGCTGAGTGTAGAATTTCTTCTCGTACTGTTTGCTTGTAAGCAGGATACCAACACTGCCGTCACCCAACCAAGAAGCCATACAGTCAATAGCACTGCGGCCTGGTAGGTTGAAGATTGGACGCATGATTTTACTTAGTAGCGTGCCAAACAGCTCTAGTAGACCAAAGTTAAGTAGAAGCGGAAGTAGCAAACCAGCAAAGATGAATACTGAGAACAGTGTCGGAAGCAGGCCTTCTAGAACCAGACCACCAGTATTTTCTTCCCAAATAACCTCAGGGCCAACTTGGAAGAAAGCCATAACGGCTGCAGCACCACCAATTAAACGAACCAGCAACCACAGTGGAGATGGGTTGAAAAGGCCGTTTAAAAATGAATTTGATGTAATGAATGTAGGCTTAAAAATGGTGCTTAAAACTGAAGCTACAGACATGAAAGCAACGATCGCAGTGATGATAGGGACTAGATATTCACCGAAAACCGCTTGAATTGATTTGGCTAAGATAGCTACAGGGATGGTTAGATCACCTTGATAGCTGATTGGCGCCATGAAAAGGAATAAACCAATCAATGATGGGATTAAGAAAACCCAGAAACTGCCTTTAGATTTCTCTGTTTGAGCAGTATTCTTGTTGTTAGACATGTTATTGTTCTCGAATTTCTACACGTAAAAAAGCCACATCCTTGGCATTTTTATTCACTAAACGTCCGTATTTTCTCATTGGGTGCAAGATTACCCAGTATTAATATCGCTTGCAATACTATTCATCAAATATCGCTAAATATTCATACTGGTTATTCTGCAACGTATTAAGAGTTTAGAATAAAGTGTTGCGGATGTTACGTAGTTTGAGGTTATATTGCCAGATATTTATAAATTGACTGGGGTTTCAGTTCGATAGGTCAAGTATAACCAGTAGCTAAACGCAATAATGAAAGCAAAAGAGGCAGGGAAAGCCAATGCCAAGATTTCGAAGCGTTGGAACAGACAAGCGCCAATTAAGCCGCCAAACAGGAAGCCAACCACAATGAAAATTAGCAGTTTGGCTTTACGGCGGTCAAAAGGCATCCCCTTTAAGCGAGCGCCAATCATGATCCCAAGATCGGTAATGATCCCGCTCATGTGTGTTGTTCGAATGATTGCCCCGCTGTAAGTGGTGATCATCGCGTTCTGCAAACCACACGCGGCTGAAGCGAAATACTGACCTGAAGTATAGCCTTGCAACAGTGTCCACAGCGCCAAAAACAGCAATCCACCCTCAATACATAGTGCAACACCGTAACGGCGTCCTAACTTCAATGCTTGGTTTTCAATAAAGAACCCGCTGAACGCCGCACCTAACATGAAGCTCATGATCACCAATAGGAGGTGAACAGAAGCCGAGGTCGGTGTAAGCAGGCTACTGCCTAGCAAAGACATGGTGCCGGAGATATGGGAGATAGCTTGATGTTGGAAGCCAAGTAAGCCGATAGCATTAACACTGCCAGCAAGACCAGCTAACAAAAGGGCGCCGTATTCAACCCAGCGAGGTAACTTAGAAATCATGTGGTTCACCCTGGGTTAAATAGAGGAGCAAGATTATAACGCTAGACAAAAGATACGCTAGCGCTGTGAAGCGGTGATATTTGATCTTAGGCAACAGTATTGCAGTTTGTTTTAATACTGTTGCTATATAAAGATAACGGTCAATAACGAGATAAAGATAACGCTCAATGACGAACTAGTTGTAATGGCTCATTTGGTGGTCGAACTTAACCCAACCGTGTTTGCGTTCTTCATAAACCGAAAAGCTCGGCAGTGGGAAGTCTTGCTCTTTAAATAATCCGAGCGGGACGATATAAAAATCAGCGGCGGCAACCGACTGCAAAAGCATGGTGGTGCCACACTTGGGACAAAACTGATAGGTGACTTCATTACCCGTATCGCTGATGCGTGAAAAAGAGGTCACTTCACCGCTGAGTGTAACTTGTTCTATTGGGAACCGAGCCTGAATGCCGAACACACTTCCGGTGCGTTTCTGACACTCATAGCAATGGCAGACAGATGTACGTTGAGGTTCACCTCGGCATACTAGGTTGACTGCTCCACAGCGGCATTCGCAACTTCTGATATTTCTATCTTTAATATGATTGATATCCATCCATGCTCCACTTCTGGTTAACCCTGTATTGATAATTATACTAAAGCCCTTTATGGTCTGCACAACTGGATGAAAACAAAAGAATATAATTGCCCATGAAAAAGAAAATCTTACCTATCCCTCTGATTCTACTGATTCCAATTGTCATGCTGGTTGTCGTGATAGTGGCGGGTATTTATCGATTTAGCTTAAGTGACGAAGAGATCTTGGCGAAGTTTCCTTCTTCTCAAGTGAGTTATGACCCAGTCGTAGAAACCGTTTTTGATTTGAAGACGACCAATCCATGGACAATTAAAGTTCCTGAGACTAACGCCTACGCTTTTATCAATGAAGTTGATGAGCCTAGAGCCATCGCGTTTGGACGCTATGACTCAGGTGTTGAGCGCGGTGTGGTAACGGTAGACACAAATAATCTTTCAGCCGCCACGCTGGGCAAGGCGAGTTTCTTTGTCGCGCCGATGTGGATATCTAACCAAGGCAGCGGTGTGTTCTATTATCTAGGCCTGTTTAAACATGACCAGCAACGAAGCCGCGTGGTGTTAGTCGACCAACTTTTACTGGGTGACCGTATACAAATTCAGACATTGGAGGTCGCTCAGCTGCCAGATTCGCAATCACAGAATAAACTTACTGGGGAAGGTTTTATCGGCTTTACTCAGCATTCTGCGGAACAATCATTTGCAGAACCCCCTTCTGAAAAGGTGTTAATGAGTTTTTCTTTTGATACGCAATCAATTGGTAAGCAATAACGTTTGCGTGAATGTAAGGATCTGTTGTTTATGTGAGTCAAATTACATATTATCTTAGTTAGATGAATGAAATTTAGACACACTTAGCTTTGTGTCCGCTTATTTTTACAAATGGAGCTTGCGAATGATTAATAAACGTTTTTTTAAGACGAAAGATGAAGTTGAAGTGACCTTCGAGCTAGAAGCTCAGGAAGCGAACTCTGTATCCATCGTTGCTGACTTTCTTGATTGGAAAGCCACCCCAATGAAAAAACTGGCCAAAGGGAAGGTTTACAAGTTTAAAACTCGTCTACCTAAAGATGGCGAGTTTCAATTCCGCTACCTAGTTGATGACCAACAATGGGTGAACGATGCGAATGCCGATCGTTACATCCCAAATGAATTTGGTGAAGACAACTGCCTAGTGTCGACGGTAAACGCATAATCTTTTCTTAAAACCAGCGACTAATTCGCTTCGTTTATTAATTATTCGAAACGGAATAACGTCAACCAATAGAAAGCAGAAACTAGCCGTTTCTGCTTTTTTATTTTTAAATTTAGCGGTTAATTTTATTTCTTATCTAGTGGCTCTTCATCTACGGCAACTCAATGACTTAGGCTAAGTTGGGAAGATTCACATCATATTATGACAATGCATTGATGATTTATGCGTTTGAAAAGCATATCCTATGCCTTTATATCGTAGAAAGACCTGTTTACCGTGTATTCAAAAATATTTCCCTCTCCGTTTGCTGAGCTTTCACCTGTAAAAAAAGTAGCTATTTTGGGACTGCCACTTATTGCTGCGATTGGTGTTGCTTTGCAATCGTCACAATCGGATCTGACGAAAACGATCGATCTTGATTTGCCCGACTCAACCGTTATTGAGTCAATTCTGTCACCATCTTCTGTTACCGTTATTGAGCCGCCGACATTTGAGTATCAAATTCAAACGGGCGATAACTTGAGTAGCATCTTCACTCAGCTTGGATTTTCTTACAAATCGATGATGAGCGTGATGGAAACTGATTTGAACTTCCTTGCTTTAGATACGCTTCGTCCGGGTAATACATTACGCTTTTGGCGTGATGAAGCGACCGGCGACCTTTCTAAAATGGAACTTCAATTTAGCGTCGCGGACAAAGTGGTTTACCGATTACTTGATGACGGCAGCTACGAATTCGAAGACATCTCTATTCCTGGTGAATGGAAGCAAAAACCTTTAGTGGGTGATATTCAAGGCAGCTTCTCTATGTCGGCGAACAAGGTTGGCCTGAGCAGTCTTGAGATTGACCATATTGTGACTCTTCTTAAAGATAAGCTGAACTTTAGCCGAGACCTACGTGCTGGCGATCAGTTTGAAGTGCTTCAAAAAGCGCAATATGTTGATGGTGTTGCAACCGGAAAACGTGAAATTGAAGCAATTAAGATCATGAATCGTAACCGCGTTGTGTCAGCATACTTACACACTGACGGACAATATTACGATGCTAATGGCGATAGCTTACAACGTGCTTTCCAACGTTACCCAGTGAGCAGTAGCTGGCGCCAAAGTTCTCAGTTTAACCCTAAGCGCTTACACCCTGTGACTGGCCGCATTTCACCGCACAACGGTACGGATTTCGCGACACCAATTGGCACACCTGTTCAAGCAACGGGTGATGGCAAAGTGATCATGACGCGTAAACACCCTTATGCGGGTAACTATGTGGTGATTCAACACGGTAGCACTTATAAAACGCGCTACTTGCACTTAAGCAAGATCCTTGTTCGTAAAGGACAAACGGTATCTCGTGGACAGCGTATTGGCCTATCGGGTAAAACGGGTCGAGTGACAGGTGCTCACTTGCACTATGAACTGATCGAACGTGGTCGCCCTGTTGATGCGATGAAAGCGAATATCCCAATGGCCGATTCTGTGCCTAAAAAGGAAAAAGCGACATTCACAGCCGCGAGAGATGAAGCCGACAAGCTATTGAAGGCAGCGTTAGAAACGCGCAATCTAGCAATGGTTAATAATGCTAGTAAGTAGCTAGCCATTAAACTGTTTTAAAGCCGCAAGAGCATCACAAAGCACAGTCAGTGTTAAGTGATGCTCTTGCGGCTTTTTAGTTCTCAATAGAAGGTTCGGTAAGGGTTTAAACTAAAGGCTCTAAGTGCGCGACATAGCTAACGATAGCTT
Source organism: Vibrio sp. 10N.286.52.C3 (assembly GCF_041468865.1). NCBI lineage: Bacteria > Pseudomonadati > Pseudomonadota > Gammaproteobacteria > Vibrionales > Vibrionaceae > Vibrio > Vibrio sp. 10N.286.52.C3. The sequence goes on from NZ_JBFRJM010000017.1 coordinate 29,702, forward strand.
CAGGCCGCATTGGAGGTGAGTAGAGGTAACCTTGGATCTTGTCACATCCCATCGCGTGCAGCTTTTCTAATTGCTCACGCTTCTCAACACCTTCCGCAACCAAAGATACATCGAGTCTATGGGCCAGTTGAACAATCAGCCATACTACGCTCTCTGAGGTCGAACTAGTTAACAAGTCTCGAATAAAGGTCGCATCAATTTTAATGCAATCGATAGGGTAGCTGTGGATGTAGTTCAAACTGGAGTAGCCTGTACCAAAGTCGTCGAGTGCAATCGTGAAGCCTTGTCCTCTCAGAAAGTTAAGCGCGGATTTTGTCTCTTGTGTTGGCGATAACAGAACGGTTTCGGTTAACTCGATAACAAACTCATTCGCCTTAAAATGGTGCTGTTCAATGGTTCGAGTCAGGTAGGATATATAACGTTTCGAATCAGTAAGCTCGTGCGCAGAGCAGTTGATTCCAAGTTTAACCTTGTAGCCCAAGCCTTGCTCTAGTGTGGTTTTAGCGCGGCACACCAATTCAATAATGCGTTCACCTAATTCGACAATCAGCCCTGACTCTTCTGCCACTTGAATAAACTCTACGGGTGAGATGTCTCCATGTCTGGCGGTTTTCCAGCGAGTCAGTACCTCGAAATATTCCCATTGCGTTTCACCTTGACCCACAATCGGCTGTACCACTACGTACATTCCATTGCTGTCGGGGATATAGCTTTGTGAAATTGGGTTTTCCAGCTCACTTCGTAGCGCTGCGACTAGCTCGGTTTTTCTTTGGTAACGAACTCTTAAGTGAGTGTCATAACATTGAATATGAGTATCTTGGCTGTGTTTACACTCTTTAAGCGCCAAGCTGGTATTGAAGATGATTTGCTCAACGTCTTTGTTGTCTCCATCCGAACTGGCAATACCGATGCTGACGTCGAAATCTATCTTGATATCAACGCTACTGTAGCCCTGCTTAATTTTGGCCAGTATTTGTTCGCACACGGCTATCGGATCAGAATGGTAGGTGATGAAGGCGAACTCGTTGCCAGCAGTCCGGAAAGTCAGGTTGCTTTCAGGTAAAGTTCGGCGCAATATTTCTGCGACAAACTGCAGCACCTTGTCGCCAATATAATTACCGTGCATATCATTAATGGCTTTGAAGCTATTGATATCGAGTAAAGCCAATGTAAACGGAGTGACGCTCTGTTGAGTAATCGACTCTAAGGTATCTGATAAACAGCTTCGGTTGAGTAACCCGGTTAGGCTGTCGTGTGACACCTCATAACTAAGCTGATTTACAAGTTGTTCGGAACGGTCGTTAAACCACATTTCACGCAAGGTATGGATGATGATGTCGGCGAACAATTGATGGTGCTTTACCACGTCTTGTTGCTGATCAGGGCTAAGAGGCGAGGTGAACGTTGAAAACAGCACGCCCATCACTTCGCCACTTTGAGTTTGAGTCGGGATCGCGATGGAGTTTTGTGAGGTGATTTCCTGCCTAAATGCCGATGTTGGCAATGACTGGACGACGTACTGAGCAAACGAGCAATCTGGGTGTCTTTGGTTGACGGCTTGTTGGTAGATGTGACCATGGCGCGCATTGATTTTGTCATGCAATACATGATCAGAATGGGCGATCACCAAAGGAACGGTTTGGTCAGGGAAGTACTTCTTCTCAATGATGCTGGTGTATTGAGTATCAAAGGTCTGATGTAAAGTAAGCACAGCTGACTCTAAAAGGTCGATACCTTCCAATTTCAGCAAACGGCCAATGCGCTCTGTGTCTATCATGCTATTGTGCGTATGTTGAGTCATAGCCACCACCCCTAGTTAACCAGATTCACTGTGTAAGCGGTATACGTATTATCTTGTATATGTGCGAACTTGTATAATCTATATGCGTCAAGTTTATTATTGACCGTGTTGTATAACTTTTCAAATTAAAACGTGACTTATTTCACAGAGCTTGCGTGCTACGCTCTTTGTCTAGCCTGTCTTTCAGATGGTCCAAAAAGAGCTTGGTTCGCGTGTGCGAGTAATCAAGCTTAGGGTAGTACGCGTAAACCATCACTTCGTCGGCGGTAATATTTGGCAATACTGGAACTAATGTCCCTTGCTTTAGATCCTCTTTGATCATCGCTTTGATGGTTAACAGTACGCCCATTCCTCGCTTCGCAGCATGAAACAAAGCCTCTGGATTAGTGGTCGCAAAGTTACCGTTTAACGTTATTCGCTGCCCTTTGGTGAGTGCTACTTCACGGGTCGGACGCTCTCCCCAAATTAACGAGTTGTGTTGCTCCAAATCTTGCTCGCAAGTGGGGTAGCCGTGTTTGGCAAGATAGCTTGGTGCTGCATAGAAGCTGGCTCTGTGTTCAAACAGCGGTGTTTTCTTGAAGCTTAATGAGTTGAGTTGTTCTAGTTCACGACTGATCACCAGATCTAAGCCCAGTTCAGGTAATTGGCCTGGCGTGGTCGTGATCAGCTGCACCTTAATATCAGGGTATTTTTCTAAGAAGTCGTCCATGTATTGCACCAGAAACTTAGAGCCAACCGCAATCGTAGCGCCAATCTTTAATAGGCCTGCTGGGGTTTGGTTAACCGAGCGAGTCTCATCAATAATGGACTGCCAATTGTCGAGCTGATCCTTGGCTCGCAGGTAAAAGAGCGCACCTGCTTCGGTTTGGCTAATTGATCGCGTGGTGCGCTTTAACAGTTGGGTGCCTATGCGCTCTTCTAGCCAGTTCACTCTTTTGCTGATCGCCGAGCTGGTGGTGTTAAGTTTTCGAGCAGCACCATTGAAGCTACCTTCTTCCACTACTCTGACATAGCTTTTTACGTTAAGAATCCAATCCATATTATTTCCTGTTAGGACTTAATAAAATTCCAATTTAGCTAATTATCAATTATTGGTTTTGAATGTAAACTCATCTAATGAACAAATATCAAACGAATAGGGAATTTTTTGAGCCAATCGACCTTTAAAAAAACGCCGTTACTCTTAGCAATGATGATTATTGCTACGGGGCAGGTGGGTGTGAGCATCTACTTGCCAGCATTGCCGTTAATTGCTTCTGACTTAAGTGCTACTCAAGTAGATGTACAGCTGCTCGTCACGCTGTTTCTGGTGGGTTTTGGCTTGTCTCAGCTATTTTACGGACCGATGTCCGATGCGGTGGGAAGAAGACCTATCTTCTTGTTAGGTCAGGGTGTTTATTTGATTGGTACAGTCGTTTGTGTTGTGTTTTCTGACAATATGACGGCGCTAGAAGTTGGTCGCTTGCTGCAAGGTTTAGGGGCGGGCAGTGCCTCGGTTCTTGGGCGAAGTGTGCTTCGTGACAGCTATGATGGTTCACAGCTTACCAAAGCGTTGTCTTATATCTCGATCACCGCGTCGATTATGCCGATCATCGCGCCTGTATTTGGTGGCTGGATTTCATTCCACCTTGGTTGGCAGGCGGTGTTCCTTTTCGTTCTATTGTATTTACTGGCGATATTCACACTGGGTTACTTCGTGTTGCATGAAACTCTGCCATATGGGAAGAGCCGTTTTGAAATCAGCCAAGTGGTAAAGAACTACGGACGCTTGTTAACGAATCGCCAAGTGATAAGCAGCGCCAGTTATAACTGGATGAGTTATATGGCGAGTTTGGTATCGTTATCTTTATTCCCATTCTTAATGCAAGAGCAATTGGGGCTGACCGCCGCTGAGTATGGTTCATTGATGATTGTCCCTTCGGCAGGCTTACTGATCGGTAGCGTGGCTTTGAACTTGCTCAATCGTAGGTTTAGCACTCCGCAATTGATGAGCCTTGCGATTTTGATTATTTTGGCTTCGGGAACTTGGCTTCTTACTCATGAGTTATCCATCTTTAACTTGGTTTGGGCGTTTACTTGGTTGGCGATAGCACAAGGCATTTCGTTCCCATTATCAATCAGCATGTTATTAGAACCTCATAAGAAGCAAGCGGGCGCAGTATCGGCATTGTCGGGCTCTATTCAGATGTGTTTAGCGGGTTTATTGGGTGGGTATCTAGTAGAGAGTTGGGTCACGACTCATCTACAGTTAGGCGTGTTCTACCTCATTATTGGCGCAGCCATGGGCGGAGTGCTTTGGTCTTCAACCAAAATGAACAACAAAGGCGATACTGTTGAAGTGGAATATAGCTAAACACTAAATTCACTATCGTTTAACGCACCATCGTTAATACGTTGTATTTGTGCTGATGGTTTTCTACAATGCTTCGGTCCATTGAATAGGTAAAAACAAAATGCAGCAAAATGAATTTGAAGTACTGGTAAAAGCTATCTGCGCACTAGATGGCCTGCCTCAAGCGCTTGAGCTATTGAAATCCAATGAGGATACAGAAGTCGCTGAGGCTGCTGCATCACTGACTGGTCAATTTGCACTTGCTGAAGTGGAAGGCGAAAAGCGTATTTACCACGTGACGCTTCAAGAAAATGAACAAGGCGAAGAGCAAGAGTACATCGAACATGTTATGAATGAAGGCGATGACTTAATCAAATTTGCAGCTTGGTTCTTTGAAACGATGTTTGAATTGAAGCAAAAAGACACATACCAAATTGCCGGTAAAACTTACAGACAGCCAAAGCGCAGCTAGGTTTCTCAGTAAAGCATTTTAGAAAGCAGCTCTATTGAGCTGCTTTTTTTATCAGTGTCTAAATCAATGTCTTGGGTTGTTATTAGGAATGGAGCATTAAGCTCAAACCAGAATTTAGGTTAACTCATTGATATACAAAAACAATGCTGATTAGCACAGAGACAAAATTAGGCTAATTGCAAATGAATGCTTAATATTGCATTAAAGTGTGATTTAGATCTTGTTTTTGGGCGTTTTAAGTGTAGAATCCGCGCTAAAGAAAGTTGATTATGTGCGGAGATAAGCATGAATTACGAACTAGGCCACGCATACCTTGGTCAAATGGCAGCAAAAAACATGATGCACGAAGCATTGTACGGCACTTCAAAGCCAAAGAAACCATCGTTCTTTAAGCGAATGATGAAGAAAATGGCTAAATAAGCATTTTCAAAAACGGAATTTTAAAAGGCCTTAAACTCGATGAAGTTTAAGGCCTTTTTCGTTTTAGCGATTGGTGAAAGTTATCGCTTTGTTTTGTTGTGGATGGACACAAAAAACACTAATTAAGCTTCTGACTAATGGCTTTTAATGAACTCAGCCAGCAGATTGATTGGATAAGTCGACCACATTATTAGGGATGCTATCTAAGCCATTCTCTTTCATCCACGCTTCTAAGTTATCGGCACCACCGATGTACTTACCATCAAGCCAGATCTGCGGGACGGTGACCGGTGTTTTCTCACCAATGTGTGCTTTTACCTCTGGAATCATACGGTACAAAGCGGCGCTATCTTTTACGACATCGTGGTATTGGTATTCAACACCCGCTTCATCCAGCATTTTCTTCGCTTTAACACAGAATGGGCAGGTCGCCTTACCATAAACGATGTTGCCTTTTAGGCTGTCTCGTTTGGTCCACTCTTTGATCACCGATTGGATTAACACACCGCGATTCAGCGCTTCACCTTGGCTGACCACTTTGCCTTCAACAACAAGGATTGGAGCATGCCAAGAGCCTAGTTTTAGCGGCTCCCACCAGTGAGACAACCAATCTTTCACTTCCAGTTCGACATCGACATCGGCCAACTCATTCTCAAAAGTATCCTTCAGAATGTCTTTGGTAAGGGTACATTCTCCACATGGGATATTAACTTTAAATGGACCCCAACTGCCTGCCCAACGGTATAGTGTAATCTTGACTGGTTTCTTCATGGTTACGGCCTCGTTTGAATTCTCTTATCCATATAGAACGGACTGTTGAACTATTTATTTCACTAACCCTAAACTTTCTTCAGTTTTGACGGCTTTTTCGTTTCCCAGTGCGTTATAAATGCGACTGACGCAATAATAATAGCAGCCCCGAGCCATAAACGACCCGGTGGAACCCAGCTAAATACAATCCAACCTGCTAGGACATTTAGCGGTAATTTTGCGTGGTCAAAAGGTTGTACGAATGAAGCATCAGCGACTGAGTAGGCTTTTACAATTGCCCATTGAGCAAGTGCCGTCATAACACCGATGACAATTAAGATCGCCCAAATCGTACCGCCACTTGGCGTCTGCCAATCTGGCGCAGCAAGTAGGATGTTAAATGGTGTAATCAATAGTAAAAGGTAGACCACCATGGTAGAAGGGCTGTCTTGTGAAGAGAGCTTTTTCACCATCAGTGAGTAGCATGCCCAGAAGAAAGCGGCACCGACTGGTAATAACGTTGCCCAGTTAAAATCTTCAGCCCACGGCTCTAGAATCACCATCGCACCCACGAAGCCTGCTAAGGTCGCGCCCCAGCGAGCAGCCCCAACTTTCTCTTTTAAGAAAAGCCCTGAACCAATGGTTGCAAACAATGGCGATGTCATGAGAAGGGCAATGCCTTGCCAAATTGGTACTGGGTAAGCCAGTGCCCATATCCAAAGTTGAATACCAATAACAGACAAGAAGACACGGAATACGTGCAATTTGAGGTTGTCGGTTTTTAGCGCGCGGCGAATACCCAGCGTTTTTAGGTAAGGAAGAATAGCGAATAACGCGATGGCGTATTGAATGACGGCAACGGTGGTAGAAGTCAGTCCGAAATGAATGCTAGCAATTTGAGTTAGGCTGTTAATAACGGCAAAGGCTAGGCCTGCGGTTAGCATCCAGCTAGCGCCTTGGATCGGATGGTGTTGTGACATGATGCTTCTAATTATTTGATGTGGTTCACCTATGATACGGATTTAGCACCACTTAACCAGAAAAAGCATTGATGAAGTCAGTCAGAATATTTGAATATGAAAAAAGGTTGAGCCATTGCCCAACCTTTTTAGTCTGTATCTAAAGTCGATTTAGATTAGAAGTCGTAACGTACACCTAGGCGAAGAGAGTCTTCACTTTGTGTTTCTAAACCTGCAACTTTTACGTCGTCTAGATTGTTTAATTGGTAAGCAACGTATGTACGGATAGATTTGTTGAACTTGTAAGTACCAGTCAGCTCAAAGAAGTCAGCTGTGTCTACAGTTAAGTTCTGTGTCGCGTCTTTTTCTTGTTTTTGGTACAAAGCAGCCAATTCAAACTGATCTGTTAGTTTGTACTTAGCCGCAACTTCTACACCAGAGAACTCAGTTTTTGCTTTGTCGTCTAGGTCACCCATTGTGTAGGTTGCACCTAGATATAGAGCATCCATTTTGTAATTAATACCAGCGATTACAGCCGTTGCTGAACCATTACCAGTACCGTTGTCGTTACCTGAGTAACCAAGACCAAAACCTAAGCCCATTGGTAGTGTGTAAATACCAGAGATACCGTAACCGTCAGTATCTTTGTCTTCACCAGCAATCAAACTTGCTTTAAGAGAAAGTGCGTCTGCGTCGTAAGCGTATACAAACGTGTTATTGATTTGCTCGTCACCTGCATTGATGAATGCTTTTTGGTCACCAGAGTAGATAGTAACATCCGACATTTCTGAGATTTGAGCTGCAGCTGTATCTTGACGACCTACTGATACTGCGCCGAAGTTACCTTCAAAACCTGCATACATGTAACGTTGCTTAAAGTTGTCAGTTTCATCATTGTCAGCTGAAGAATTTACGCCTTGTTCTGCTTCGTAGAAACCAAAACCAGATAGGTCGCTAGTGATTTCTGTAGTACCGCCAACATTTAAACGTACACGGCTTTTATTTTTCATTGTTCCGTCGATTTCTTTACCGCCTGAACCAATGAAATCACCACGGAATTCCGCACGACCGCCAATTTTAAGTTCTGTACCGTCAGAGCTGTAAACTGTTGCTGCTAGAGATGAACCTGAAACTAGTGCCGCTACCACTGCAGAAGCTAGAACTGCCTTTTTCATAATCACTTACCTTGTATTTTAAAATCCGTGAGCAATGTGCTCTCCGTTTCGATATGAAGCTAATTTAGAGCAGATAAATTAAGCTTTCATTTCCATAAAATTACATTTTCGTGAATGGGGAACTTTTTTAAGTGTTGATTTTATTGCATTTTTATTTCATGCGACTGAGTGTTCTATGAATAGTTATACAAGTTGCGTGTATTTCAAAGGTCACATTGGCAAGTTTTACCTTGCAATCACGTATGTCGATGGTGGTGAATTTTGGCTGCGCTGAGAGCTTGTTAATCTGATTAACTGCTTGTACTGGTAAGGATATCCTCTATGATGCAAAAACTTAGAAGAGAATAGATTCTGCTCAACAATATGGAGACGTTGGATGAAAACAGAGTACTTAGGCGATGTTTTACAAGGTAGGCAGGTTATTGGCTCCTTGAATGTTGAAGACCTACCCGTTGGAGAGCACCAGTTTTGGTTTCAAGTCACCAGTGATGGGCTAGGGCAACCTAAGAACATGCCGGTTTCTGTTTTCAAAGGCAGTCAAGAAGGTCCTAGTTTGATGATCACCGCCGGTATTCACGGTGATGAGCTAAACGGAGTGTTGGCTGCACAGCAAATTATCAGGGACTTAGTCGGTAAAACGCTCAAAGGCACGGTAACGATTGTACCTACTGTGAATCTGTCTGGCTTGCTGAACCATAGCCGTGATTTCATCTCTTCGGATCCGGGTTCTTGCCCTGCTAATCTTAATCGACTCTTTCCGGGTGACGCGAATGGCTTGGCTGCGGAGCGCTTTGTTGCGTCTTTGTGGGAGCGTTTGCTTAAGCATAATGCCACCTTCGCCGTTGACCTCCACACTCAAACTCGTGGCGCAGTTTATCCACTTTATGTGTTTGCTGATTACCGCATAGAACAATGTTTGGATATGGCGAGGCTGATGCAGCCCGATTGTGTTCTGAATGACCCTGGTGACCCAGGTATTTTGGAAACGGTTTGGAATCGAAGTGGAATTCCGAGCATCACGGTGGAAGTTGGGATGGGGAAATTTACTCAGCCTGACATGATTCAACGAGCGGTAGACGGTGTTTTTAACATGCTGTCTTATTATGAAATGTTCGAGGTTGAAATAAATCATCCCGAGAAAATGCAGCTGCCGAGTATGGATTGGATAGAGGGTAATGATGTGGTTTCTATCCGCGCTGATATTGGTGGTTTCGTATTGCCGCAGGTTGAGCTTCTGCAGAGCGTAGAGCAAGATGATCTGTTGGCTATTCAATATGACGCTTTTGGTAATGAGTGTCGCCGTTATCACGCGCCGTCTGCCGGACGTGTCCTTAGCTATAACGTGGATGCGTTAAGGGAGCCGGGTGCGCTTGTTTGTCGTTTGCTAAGTTAAGGCTCAGTCGGTTTGACGTTTCCGTGTTAATGCACTGTGTTGTTATCTAAAACACGTAAAAAAAGACCGAGCTAGGCTCGGTCAAAGGACAGTTGTCTAGAGTAAGCACGTCTTGGACTCATCGAGAGAACTGCTTTTAGAGTAGCGAGGCTAGATTAAGAATCCATTGCAAGATAGTGACACTTCGACTGCTTTTCTGTTTCAAAAATAATATTGAAAACATTACCTTAAGCTCATCAAAAGCCGACTGTGAGTTACGCAGGTCGGCTTTTTATTCACTTCTCTTTCGAATTTTTATCTCTATCTACAGTCGATTAAAAAGCGTCATCCACGATATCTTTAAGTCGGTCGTAAGGCACATACCCTGGTAAAACATTTCCGTTCATCATCATGGTTGGAGTGCCCGTTAAGCCGAGTGCACTGAACGTTTGATGGTTAGTGGTTAGAACCTGGTTTTGTTCGTGAGTTGTTTTTAATTCCGCCTCTGTTCCCGTCTTCTTGGCAACGGCTTCTAGTGAGCTTTTCGAGTGAATACCGCTTTTCGCCATCAGCAATCTATCAACTTCAGGGAATGCTTCTGGGTTATCTTTCCATACTTTCATCGCGTATAGCGCCGCGTTGGTGTCTAGCCCCGCAACTTGTTGTTGCTTAAACGATAAGTACACGTTGATCACTTTAATGTCGCTGTTTTCAGAGGCTAATTGAACCAAGCCTTTTTCCAAGCGCTTACAGTAAGGGCAGTTATAGTCGGTAAAGTTAATGATGACCGATTTGCCATCCGGATTGCCCGTGATTGGGTGAGCGTCATTGTTGTACAACCAATCATGGCTTCCTGCTTGAGCTTTCTTCGATTGTTCTTGCCCTGCTACGTACTGCTCTAAGCTGGTATGTAAGCCAGAGATCGTAGAAGGGTTCTCTTTCAGAAATTGGTTAATCTCTTCAAGTTGCTGGGTTTGTTCTGTGCTTAACTCAGCGAAGGCAGTGGTGCTCATTAGTGAGCCTAAAATCAGTGTACTAATCAGATGTTTTTTCATGCTATTTGTTCTCTAATTCTTGATAATCGTGAGCGCTCATTGGGTCGCGCTCACGGAAACTCTGTTCGTTAAACGGGCTAAATCGAGTTATTCACCTTTCTTTGCTCTGTTTTTCTTTGTAGCGAGTTAGGCAAAGTAGGTTCTCAACCAAAGCCCTATCGGGGAAGTAATGCCTGTTGCGATACTGCTAATCTTTCCATCTTTGATGATGACGATGCTTGGAGTGACATTAACGCCCCAACTTCTGCTGATAGATCCAGAAAGATCATTGATCACAGGGAAGTCATACTCTTTCGCCTCTAAGTAGCGCTGAACACGCTCGTCTGGACCAGACGATAGAGCGACCGAAACCACCTGATGGGAATCACTGAAGCTATTGACGGTTGGGCTTACAAATTTGCAGGCGCCACACCAAGTCGCCCAAAAATAGACAATGACTGGCTTACCATTTTTGCTTAGCTCGATAACATCAATATCTTCGCCTTGGAGCGATTGACCCACAATTGGAATCGCGTCGCCCTGAGGCATGCTTCTGCTGTGATAAAAGTCCATCGCAAATGAAACCACGCCAACGATCAATATCATTGAAACCAGTTCCTTTCCCCACTTCTTAAGACGACTTGGCTTTTTGGCCTCACCCTTTACAGCGTCGTCTTCAATCGTGCTAGATTTATCTTCATTGTTGGGAGTCTTCATCAGTTATCTCGCAGCGTCGATGGCTTGAACGACAGTGTCACTGTTGAGAATGACAGGCAGTGGAATACCGCTTTTATAGCTCGGGCCGTAGACGATATTAAATGGCACACCAAATCGCCCATTACTTTGTAAGTATTGAGTGACACTTTCACTTGGTGTTGTCCAATCACCTTTCATCAAAACAATGTCTTCTTGCTGTAGGTGACTGTAGACAGGGTCTTGAAGGATGACGCCGATCTTGTTGGCTTTACAAGTGATACACCAATCAGCAGTCACATCAACAAACACCGTTTTGCCTTCATCAACGAGCTGAGGGATTTGCTTCGCATCCAGCTTTTGCCAAGCGAGATCGTCAACAATCGGAGTCGCCCAGTTATCAGCGGTGACACTACCGACGATCAATGCAGCACCAAACACCAAGGTTGTGGTTGCGACGATAGGAATAAGTACCTTGCGGCCCAACTTACGGCCAATCCAAATCAATACTGTAATCACGATAAACAGTGACAACAAGATCGTCGGGAATTTACCAATAAATGGGCTCATTAGGCTTGCTAACCATAGACTGGTAATGAACATCATTAAGCCAAATACCAGCTTAACTCTGAACATCCATGCCCCAGGTTTTGGAAGCAGTTTTGTAAGACTCGGGAACAGCGCGAAAATCAACCAAGGTGCACTCATACCGATGCCGAGTGCGATAAAGATAGCCCACAACTCTTGGTAGCTTGCCCCAAGTGCATAAGCAACTGCGGTTCCTAAGAACGGAGCACTACACGGCGTTGCCAACAGCGTCGCAAACATGCCTTGAATAAAGTGGCCTGAATGTGAGTCATCACCTTTGGTTGCCATCCAAGTGTTTAAACCTGATGGTAGTCTGAATTCGAATAATCCAAGTAGATTAATCGAGAACAGCAAAGTGATGATCAGCATGAACCCGATGAACCAAACATTTTGGAACTGGATTCCCCAACCAATCGCATTGCCACCCATTTTTAGAACGGTCATGCCAAGGGCTAGGAATGCAAATGATGTAATGACACCTGACGCAGAAGCTAAGAATGAGAGTCGGATATGACGATTAGATGCGCCTTGGTTTTGAATGATGCTGTTTAGCTTCATTCCTAATACAGGCAGCACACACGGCATAATATTGAGGATTAAACCACCAATTAAAGCGAAGCCTATCATCGCCAAAAAGCCGTTGTTGCTTGTTTGGTAAGCGATCGGTTCTGAGCCAACTTTGGCCGTCATCTCTTCGGCGAAATTAGTGTCTGAAACGGTGACACTCACGTTACGGTCCGTTAAGTCGACTTCACCTATCCAGTTGCTCACATCAAATACGGCCGTCATTGTATTGTCTGTGATGTGGACGCTTGGTTGAGAGAAGAAGTCATCAATCACTTCTTGCCCGTCAATCAACACCATCGGCTTATCCCAGCCATTTTTACTTGTCAGCTGAGTAACCAGTTGCTGCTTGCTCTTGTCCCAAAATAGACCATTGACTGAAGTGCGATTAGCTTCTCGTGGAGATTGGCTCATGCCTTGGTTGAACAAGAACATCGCTTCTTCATCGAGCGCTAAAGTTTGTGGGTCAATCGGCAGTTCGATATCGTAATCGGTTAACACACAGATATTGGTACACGACGGAAAGGTAAACGATGCCCTGAATATCGCAGGCTTCGTGTTGTCTTTCAGGGATAAAGTGACAGGAAAGCTGACATGTTTTTTGTAGCCTAACGTCATGACGTCAAGCTGCTCGTAGTATTTAGGTATCGGCCAGTGCCACTCTACTGACTCAATGTTTGTTGAACCAGACCAGTCCCAGCTTGGCGGAATGCCACCTTCGCCTGGGCTGCGCCAATAGGTTTTCCAGTCGCCGTCGAGCACGACATCGAGCACGGTTTGGATCTTAGAGCCGTCATCCGACTGTTCACCCGTCGACATCATTCGCATTTTAACAGGCGGATGCTCAGGCACACTAAGCCAGCCCGTTGTCTGTGCCAAGGCGGTAAATGACGTCATAACCAAAAGGGCAGTGACTAAGGTTTTCGCGCATGTACGCATAGAGAATGCCAATGAATCGACAAACTTAGTTAGTAGTGTGTTGTACACAAATGTATCTCCAAAAAATAAATAAAAGGGTGTAGTAGCCCGGTTATTTACTCTCTAAATATACAGTGCTTTAGATGCAATCGGTGTTTTGTCGGTCGAGTAGAGCGATGATTGTCTCTAGATAATCTCGAGATGTGAGGAGGTAAGTTAAACGCAACAGCAATAATAAGTACGAATGGGATCAGCCAGCCGGTTTTTGGGGCGGCAAAGGTCAGCATTTTTGAACTTAGGCTGCATGAACTTGAATTGGGGGACGTTAACATTTTTGAGGCTTCTAAGCCGAAAACACTGGCGTATAGAGTGGCCATTTTTTCTGAAGAAGCGATGTCGGTTTGAGGGTTACTGGTTTCTGTATGAGTTTGTGCGCCAACTAGGACTGATTGACCATTAGCGGATGCAGATAACGATACTTTCTTTACGGCCAGAGTGCTCGCCAGACAAGTTACGATAACCAGTCCGGTAAGGAAGAGCGCCCAAAGCGAATGCTTTTGTCGGCGGTTCTTTGTGGATAAGAAAAGTAGTGATGTGTTCAGCAAATTAGTCAGTAATCAAATTTGTTATTAGTTAAAGCCAGCTCATTGAATTGTGGCTAGCTTAGATAAGTTCTCTTCGCGCCACAAGTCATAAAATGGTTAAAGTGAAACTATGTATAAACGCGGAAAACGGCAGGTACACGATAAACGACGCATAAACACCAATTCACGCGAATACGACCTAGAGTTCTAGCTAAAGTTCACAACAACTGAAAGTTATCGCTAATTATTCTGTATCGAGTGGTCTAACCAAGATGAGGCGATACAAAAAAGCCCAACAGATCGTCAGTGAACGTGTTGGGCTTTAATCATTGGTGCTATTGGAAAGGCTTAGTGAGTGCGGCGAGGGCCGTTACGTACCAAGTCTTTACCGTTATCAAACACCTCTTTGGTGATCCAGCGAGCAAGCAGAACTTTGTGGCTGCTATTGAATACAGCAACGAAGTGACGACCATCTGAATTATTGGTTGCCATGCCTACACCTTCAACGCCTTCAAGGCCTAAACCGCCAGCTTCCACTGAAATTAGGAATTGCTCTAGTTCTTCTAGAGACTCAATAATATCAAGTTCGTTGTTCATTTTTATGCTCTCTTGCTGTGAGCCAACATCGTATTTAGGGCGCTTTAGTGCTGTGCTCGAATGAAGATATTGGCTGTTGTTCTTTGTTGGATGCGTACTCTACAGGTCATAAGAGGGGATTGGAACTCTCAAATATTAGAAGCAGGCTGATAATTTGCGAATTTTTAACATAACATACGTTTAAATGCTTGTTATCCATATTCTTTTTACTACTATTTATAGGGTCAATTTAGACAGTGATAGGAATTAATATGATGAAGGTTTGGCGTTGTCTATTGTTAATGTTGGCGTTTGTCGCATTTGGAAGTTATGCGCAGAGCGTTGAGAAAATCGCAGAAGTACAAGATCAGTTAATGCTCGATCTAGCAACATTAGAAACGGCGCATGATGCTGAGAAGCCCTTTCTTGAAGATATCTTAAGGCGTAAGAATCAGGGCCTACGCGAAGAGATTTTTTCACAGCTATCGTCAGATAAAAAAGAGGGGCTGGATGTCACTCTTGCTCAGCAGGTCGAACTGCTACAAAAATTGCTGTCGTTGAATGAAACTAAAATCGTTTCAATGAGTAAAGAAAACCGTTCAGCTGAAGGTGACGCTAAAAAACGCCTTGAATTGCGTATTCAAAAACGAATCGGAATGATGGATGTCTATTATCAGCAGCTTGCTAAGACATTAGATTGGTCGAAAGAGCGTGATGTTGATGTTGCGGTTCCTGAAGGTGAGCTCAAAACGGCACTTGTTTCTCGTTCTCAATATCTTACTAATGCAATTCTATACACGGATACACAACGTCAAGATTTAGAACGCCGGTTATCTTATGTAAGTGAAGAAGAGAAAGCGACGATTAAAACTGAGCTTGAACGCTTCAGTGAGCGAACCAGTGTCATGGTGGCGAGCTTAGAAGAAACCATCACGCTAATGGAACCGTTTGGCGTGGATGTGACTTCGTACAAACGTGTTTTGCTAGCGACGACAGGTGACATTAACGCCGATGTGTTGGATGTTGATGTTGCACTGGAGCTGTTGGATGGTTGGCTTCGTTCGTTCAGTTCATGGGCTTTTGAAAATACCCCTTCTTTTATCGTTAAACTTGCTCTGTTTCTCGGTATTTTGTATGTAACTCGCCTTATTGCTAACGTGGCTCGCAAAACCGTTCGTAAGAGTGTTTCGCACTCTAAAATGGACTTCAGTGTATTGATGCAGGACTTCTTTGTATCCATCGCATCTAAAGCGGTCGTGTTTATTGGTTTGCTTATCGCACTGTCTCAAATAGGGATAGAGCTAGCACCTCTTCTTACTGGTTTCGGTGTAGCCGGTGTCATCATTGGTTTCGCATTGCAAGACACACTATCTAACTTTGCATCGGGTTTGATGATCTTGATCTACCGTCCTTATGACGTCGGTGACATGGTTAAAGTGGCAGGCGTGCAAGGCACGGTAAAAGACATGAGCTTAGTATCGACGACTGTTCAAACCATTGATAACCAACGCTTGGTGATCCCAAACAACAAGATTTGGGGTGACGTGATCAACAACATCACGGCAGAACGTGTAAGACGTGTTGATATGGTTTTCGGTATTGGTTATTCAGATGATATCGATAAAGCGAAAGCGGTATTGAACGACATCATTCTTGCACACCCTCTAGTGTTGAAAAAACCAGAGCATATGATCAAGCTTCATACCTTGAATACGTCTTCTGTTGATTTCGTAGTACGACCTTGGGTTAAGACTGATGACTATTGGGATGTGTACTGGGATGTAACGGAAACCGTGAAGAAACGCTTCGATGAAGAAGGCATCACGATTCCATTCCCTCAACGAGATGTACATATTTACAATCACGAAGAGAACTAAACGAAAGATCTAGTATGAAAAGCTATTACGAAAAAGCTAAGCATGGCTTAGAGCCATCATTCTTAATGTGATATCAAATGGACGCTGAACAAGCGTCCATTTTTATTGGTTGCCGCTTATGTTGAGCTTCATTCTTTTATGTCACTCAACCACCTTAGAATTACGTTATGATGGGGTAGGCTTAATCTGGAAAGTTGAAATCGAATGGACGATTCACAGCAAAAAACGAATACTAGAAATACAACGGTAAGAAAAGCGACGCGAATTGAAAGTGTTATGAACTCTGCGATGTGGCATTTAACTCAGAGAGACATGACGGAAAGCGAGTTAGTGGCGAAGCTCAAAGTGAAAACCGACAATCAAGAATGGATCGATGAAACTCTAGGGACATTGAAAGGCTTCGGGTATCTCAAGTCTGACCAAGTGTTTGCAGAACAATTCGTGGAACAAGCTTTTTCTGGTGAATTTGGTTCTCGATATATTGTCGAAAAACTGAAGAAGAAGGGTCTGACGGACTCTATGATTTCTGATGCGATTCATAAGGTGTCCTTCGAAAAGTCTATTGATGAACAAACCATCTTGATAGAACGAATCAACCACTATTACTCAAGCTTTACTATGAGCCGTGAAAAGCTAGTCGCGACCCTGCAAAAGCGTGGCTTTAGCTATCAACAAGTTAAGGTAGCGATTGACCAGCACCCACAAGCGCATCAACTGAAAAGTAACATTCAAATTAAGGCCGAGAAAGCCGATTTGGAAAAAGAGGTGTTGAAGTATGCTCGTAAAGGCAAGGGCCTGACTGCCATTCAGCAAGAGCTTAGGCAGCGACAAATCGACACAAGTGAACTGTCATCGCTAATCGAACGATTGATTAACGAAGAGCAACTAGACTTCTATTCTTCGTGTTTAGAACAGTTACAGAAGAAATCTTACGATCTAAATGATCATAAAGAACGATCCAAGGCTTACGCGATGCTAAGTCGAAAGGGGTTCTCTTCTGACGAGATCAAATTTGCATTGAGTGAAGATAACGAATAACTAAGCCGGAAAAATTTCCTATTGTAGTATGTTGGTTTGTCCTAAGTAACTATTGGACATTTCCAAGTTACGATAGTCAAAACACTATAGCCTTTCGGATTACCTTTACTATTGCTAACTAACGGTTGGACACACTTTTCTCCGCTAGGCTTAAGGTGCTGCATGAAAACTGCTATGAACCGTCTTGAACAAACGATAATTTGAACTGCCACATTCACGTAATACGCAAATTTCGAATTGTATTGGCGTAGATATTTTTAACCCCCAACTCCATCTTGATGCGAGCTGAACTATTGGCAGAGTGGATTCTTATTTTTGGTGGTTGGAAACGATTAACAATAACCTGCTCTTCAATCCACACAACGACGTCATAGCCAGTCCCGTGCGTATCATCTCCAAGATCGTGGTCTAAGCTAATTTCTTCTACCTCTCCAGACTGGAGCAACTTTATAGCCTCTTCGGGCCAATAGACTCTTTTCCATCCTTCTGGAGCTATTCTTTCATCATCAAGATAGACTTTCATACGCTCACCATAATCAATAGACATATTTATGCCGAGAACGATTAATTTACAAACGACTTCCAGACCAGTCTGTTCTCGATCTCAATCCAGATCATGTCGGTGCAGTTTTGAAGCATTTTCTATATTATCCAACATCTTATCTACGATATCTCGAGTCGCCCAATGTAGAGAAACTCGTTCGTTTTCTATCTTCAAATAACCATGAGGATGCGGTGACAGAGTAGAGATATTTTCCAGCAATGAGTCTAACAAATCGCCGATTACATTCCTTGCTTTAGTGTATTCGGCCGTTTCTTTATGGGTCAAACGCCAACTCCTATAGGTAGCCATATGGTATGGCGGCTTTTCTTCTAGAGTGCCGAAGAAAACATAACCCTTGGCTTCCTTCAGCTTTGGATAGATATCGAGTACTTCGAAGATAATTTGCTCTTGTTTTTTCATAACTAAGTCAGCATTGCTCTTAATAGCAAGTAGGATATCGATGTGAGCGACACCTAATGTCTTATTGATGCCTCCTCGGGCGAGACGTTACATGACGTCTGTCAACGTAATGTTACCTAAAGTACTAAATAATAAAGAATAAATTTAAAAGGATAGGCCACAATATGAGTGACATCGCTCAGGAGCGCAGAAGAAAGAGTGCTATTTTAAGAAACTTAGTTATGGTTGATAGCATACCTGTTTACCCTCAACAAGGCTCAACAACCGCAGCTATTCATCGCACCTTACTTGATGAAGGGTATGAGATTTCCAAAAGAACGGTTCAAAGAGATCTTGAGAAGCTTGCTGAGTGGGCTGCTTTAGATTATGAAGACGATGAGCGAGGGTATCGACGTTGGTTCAGGGATTTAAAGAAGCCAGACGTAATGGATGTTGTACCTGCCTCAGAGGCTTTCCTTCTTGTGCTGTCGGAGAAACTACTTCGTAAAACAGTTCCAGTAAATTTATCTGAGAAACTCGAAGAGTGGCTTAACAAAGCCGACGCAAAGTTATCAGCAAAGCACTTGTTTTCAAACTGGAAAAGTAAAGTTAATGTAGTTTCAGATAGTTATCCTCTTATCTACGATGAGTGTCATATTGATGAGGAGTACAGAAAAGTTATTTATGATTGTGTTCTCAATGAGGAGCAATTACAGATTTCGTATCAATCAAACAAGTCAGAACAGTCAAAAGATTACACACTAAACCCTCTTGGTCTGATAATCCGAGATCAAAGTCACTACCTAGTGGCGACGAAAGATATAACTCCTGAAGCGCCTCAGCTTTTTTTATTCCACAGGATCTTATTTGCTGAGAAGCTGTATCTGGATATAACAACACCAAAGACGTTTTCAATTGAAGATTACTTTGCGAAAAACCCGACTGGTTGGCTACTCGGAGACAACGTTGAGGGAATTATACTAAAGGTAAAGGGTTACGCATTAGATGTACTGACTCACAATAAATTAGCGCAAGATCAAGTCTTGGAGCAGTACGATGATACATGGTGGAAAGTAACGTTTTCATGTTACCCCACCTACGACTTGATAAGCTGGATACTCAAGTTTAGCCAAGATGTGATTTGTGAGGCACCGAGCGAACTAAGAATTAATGTATTTAAGAGACTAAAACGCTCTTTGGACAACTATAAATAGAGGATATATGGACACCATCAAACTCAAGACATCTAGCAGTATGACGTTGCCAGAGGATACTCACATGGTAACTCAATTTACACAGTGGTTTCTCGATATTCAAGATAATGCAATTCAGGAAAAGAAAGCTAAAGCCAAAGCAAAGGGAGATGAAAGTCAATGGCAGAAAGAGATCTGGAAAAGTCCTGAAAAAAATGCCGCCATTAAACATAGATTTCGAGACGAGGGAGAGCGATTAGGTTTTAAATCTCGACCATCCTACAAAACAAACGCAGGTGAATGGTTATATGACTTCGTCTGGCGTGAGTTCGATGATAATAACCACTTGAAACGCGTTGCTCTTGCTATGGAAATTGAAGTTTCTGATCAAAGCTTTGTGTATGACTTCAACAAGCTACTTCAGGCTGAATCTAGATATAAGATCATGGTTTTTCAGGTCAAAACTGAAGCTGAGGTTGAAGCAACGTTTCGGGTGCTACAAAAAGCAGCGGCCATTTATGAAACCCGAGTCCCAAGCCATTACTTACTTGTAGGGTGGTGTACTTCAAACAACTGCTTCTCTTTTTTAGACTTCAAGAAAAATTGTAGCGAGTAAACGATAATAGTCTCACCCAGACGAATGGCGGCAAACGTTAGCTGTCGCCATTATGCTTGTCGATACTATAACAAAACTTGCTTTGCATAAGCTTCCAACATTAAAAAATGTTGGTCAATGTAATCGTTGTTGTTTAGTGAAGAGTAACAACTCTAAGTTGAAAAGGGGCAAAAATGAGTTATGTCACTACTCATTTTTGCCTTTTTCATTAGCATTAAAACTCAATCTATCGACCGTATTGCTCAATAATAAAGTGCTCAAAATCATCACACATTTGGTCATTCGACTTTGCATTATTCGCTAATTCAGTTGCTCCATCAACGATCGATACCTTCGCATTCAAATCCGCGACTGGTGCACGTTCTCTTGTCGACAGCTGTTTGATTTTTTGCTCCTCAATCGCCCAAGCCTCCTCTGGCGATAAGTTACACTCGTCAGCGAGATATTTGGCATTAAAACCTTCCCCAGTCAGGCTTTCGATTGTACCGTTATGGTTCACGCTATTGCCTTTATGCCAATAGTGTTTCGCCAACAAAGGCCCGATCTCTGGGTTATCTGTTAAGTAACCAAACTTGTCGGTGAAATAAGCTCGTGTTTGATACACCGCCATATGAGCCAATAGATAACCTTGGTATGAGCAAGATGCTTCATCAGACAATAAGTGAGGGATCGCCATCAGTGGACGAGGGCTGCAAGACAATCCAAGAATTGCCTTTTCACTGCTACGAGCAAGTGCCGTGATTTTTTCAGGCGTGAGGTCTTCATCAGCTAATTCGTACAGGGCTCGCTCGAAATATGGAACCACAAGAATGCTGCGTTCTTGGTAAGCTCGGAAGGGCTGTTTATTGTCGATGATGGCTTTAATTAGATCATCTGGCACAGGTTGCCCGTCCGCATTTAGAGCGTACTGTTTTAGCCAGTCAGCGTCATTTAACAAGCTGTCGCAGAACATGGATTGTGTTTCAGCATAAGCCATCGAAGTCGGCGCAAACTCTTGAGAGAAACAAGGGGCGTTCATTTTTACATTAGCAAAATGCGCCGCGTGACCACCTTCGTGAAATAGTGTGTTAATCCCATCATAGCCACTGCCTATTTGATCGGGCTTAGCGTTGCTAGTGAAATTAACTTGGGCCGCAACCCAAGCATCTTGGTCATAGAAAGAAGGGATAGGGCCATGGCAGAAGCCATTAGGGTATTTTCCTTTGCGATCAAGTAAATCGAGTTTCAATGTCGCTTGAGAGTATTCAATGTTGAGGCGACCAAAAGACTCTATCCAGCGTCTTAATGATTTTGAGAACGGAACATACGGGTCAAGGTCATTCATAACATCACCAGCGAAAGAGTAGGTGAAGTTATGAGCTTCGAGTGCACTTTTGCCTTTCTGCTTAGCTAAGTTCGCTAGGCTTTGTTGATGGCTATCACGCGTGCGTGCTTCGAAGTCATCCAGAATCGTAAACAGTTGTTCTGTCGTCATCTGTTCGGTTTTTACCACCGAGTAATCAAAGAAGGTTTTAAACCCCAGTGATTGAGCAAATTGGTTACGTTTTTTGATCAGCTCAATAAAGCCGTTAACCAGCAGCCATTGCTCTAAATCTAATAATGCTTGATGTGCAGAAAGCCTAACTTGTTCATTACCATTACTTCTAACGGCTGAACCTAAAACGGGCAGCGATCCTTCTGTTTCATCACCTGTTTCATTTACGTAAGTCATTACATGATTCTGTTTTTTCTCAAACAGTTCAGCCTCAAACTTTATGAGATCGGATTTAAGCTTCTGTGACTGCTCAGACTCAATAGCGTGAGATCTAAAGGTCGCCAACCAACCATTCAAGCCTGTCAGCGTACTCTCTTTTTCGAGAGGATCTTGAATTTCATCAATAGCAGCGAGTTGCGTTTCGATAGCAGTAATCTGTTCGGCAGAGCTTAGAAATTCCGTCCACTGAGTCTGTGCGAGTGTCGAACCATCGTGGTCGTCACTGATACCCATATATGTATCCCAAAAGAAGTCTTCTTTCGCTTTATGAGTCGCAAGATACTTTTGATTCAATTGGTTGAGATAGTTCGTTGCAGTCATGACATTCCTTGAAATTTAACCAGTAATTTCAACATTATGACACATTCATTGAATGTATTTTGTGACGATAGATATAACTGAATGCAGTCACAGCCTATCGGTTTTCTTTACAGCGTATTAGTGATAATTAACTGTTAATGGTTTGTTGTTTGCTAGTATTAACTAAAGAGAGTGTGCTGATTTCTCCGGCTTTTTATTGAGTAAATTGATGTTCTCAAGGTCAGCGTTTTTGTAAGGAAGAGGTTTAGGATGGATCCTATTTTATATATCGAAGTTGGTGGTGTTGTGTGGCAAGTATTCCCTGATGGGACTTGGCTTCAATTACCTGCTACGCAGCCAAAAGTTGAAGGCGTGCAAGTCGTCAGCATTGAACCTCAGAATTTACAAGAGGCTCAGCCCCTAACCGAACCACAAATCGCCGCAGTTGAACAACAGTTGGAAAAGGTGGTCACCGAACTCGTCAACAACATTGAAAGCGCACCTCAACAGCCTAACTCAGTAAATGATCAACCTAGTTCCAGCGCCTCTTTTATTGCTTATGTTCGTTCCACCTTAGATGAAACGCTCGCTGAGGCGGGTTTTGATACGCGTCCTGCAGAATATGCCGACGAAGATACAACCTCGAATGAGGGTAACCTTGATATTCTGTTACCTAGTGCACTATTAACCGTTGATATTTTGGATGGTGGAGACGGTTACGAAAATCAGTTTGAAGTACCAAGTGTCACGATTACGGGCACGGCAGTGGATGTTCGAGACGGGCGTACCGTTGTTCTGACCATCACTGATGTTAACGGAAACACAGTAACCACCACAGCCATCACAAGCGATGAAACGTATGTCGTCAATGGCGTCGACCTCTCTTCATTGGAGGAGGGGGATCTTCAAGTCGATGCTGTCATTGCTGATGATTTTGGCAATAGCATTGCAGCTAACGATTCCACAATCAAAGACACATTAGCCAACATTGAGGTTGACTTCGATGGCTTTGGTGATGAGTTTTACAATCAATTTGAAATATCGAATGGGGTGCTAGTTGGTACGATTGCCAATGTAGAAGATGGGCAAACCATCAACATTTCAATTACCGATAGCCAAGGAACGATACAAGAATACACAACGGAAGTATCCGGCGGAACTTGGACTCTGACTCTTCAAGACTACTCAAGCTTTGCAGAAGGTGAGCTAACCGTTGTTGCCAATACTATCGATATTGCTGGAAACCCTACAACAGCGACCGACACGATCGTGAAAGATACGCTAGCGGACATCACCGCTGCGGTTGATGATGGTGGCGACGGTGTCCTCAATAGCTTCGAAATTCAGTCGGCTAAATTCTTTGGTACGGTACAGAACGTAGAAGATGGCCAAACGGTCAATATTCGTATTTCTGACAGCACAACGAATGTCATTGTTCTGACGGCAACTGTGATTGATGGTGCTTGGTCAGTTGAAGGCGTGGATCTAACCAGCTTTTCCGATGGTGGCATTCAAATTGAGGCTGACACTGTTGACGTTGCCGGTAACCCTGCTTCTGCAATAAATAGCGCAGGGCAAATTGATATTGATACTGTTTCGCCTGTTATAGACATTGATACGCTAGACGGTTTTAGTATTTTGGCATTTCGTGGCGGCCAACTTACAACCATGCAAGGCACAACCAATGTTGCCGAAGGTCTTCCTGTTTATATTGAAGTTAATGATGGCTCTCAGACTCTTGTGTTTGAGGGTGTTGTTGATGCATCAGGTAATTGGGTTGTTGAAAATATAGATGTCTCGTCCCTAAACTTGGCGTCAGAATGGACGGTTGATGCCAAAGTTTTCAATACGGTAGGCAATCAAGCTATCGATGATATGCCAAGCATTATACTGCCCGAGTCGGTTGTGTTCTCAGAAACTGTTGTCGGGATTTTTGGAAATCAAACTCAGACCTCTGATATTCGCATCGATTATGCGGACTTCTCTTTTAGCGATGATCAAAGCATCGCAGAGTCACTAACTTCTCAAACCCTATCGATAACCGTTGCTGTATCGGCTGATAAACAAAGCCTCATTGGCACACGAAGCGATGGGCAAAAAGTATTCGATGCGTCAATTTCCGGCAGCAACGTAAATATCAATTTTTATAAGGCGATTGATCAGGAAGCTGGGTTAGATTCAATTCTGACGGCTTTGCTCATCGAAGGTTTGCAAACCGATGCTGATGGTACAACGGAGTTAGTGATAGGACGTTTACCTATTGTCATCAAAGATTCTGAACCTCTGGTTTTTGATGAGTCTTATCAAATGATCGAGGGTGAGATTGCGTCAGGGAACGTGTTGAATAACGACATCGATTTGGATACTCAACTTACGATAAAAAGTGTTGAAGTTGATGGTACGACCAAGACGATTGTTGGTGGCTCTCCGGTTTCATTTGCTACTAGCGAAGGCACCTTGACCGTATTTGCGAATGGCCACTGGACGTTCGTCGCCAACAGGAATTTGGACCACACAGTTGATCAGAACATCACCTTCAACTATGTTGCTGGCGACATCAGTAATGATTTCGGAAACGGCACTGCGGTCATTGATATTTTTGATGGTGATGCAGGGCTAGTTGTTGATGGGACAACGACCAGCTCTGAAGGTGATGTGTCTGATGGAATTCAAACTGTAGTCGGCCAGTTTACCGTTTCCGCCGGATCAGATAATCCAGATCCCGCTTCTATTGTATTTAATGCTAATACTCTGGTGCAGTTAGACGCCTTGGGCTTGACGACCGGAGATGAGAACTTTCCTCTAACCTACACGTTAGCGAATGATGGTAAAACGATTACCGCACAAGCAAATGGTGAAACGATATTCACGCTAACGTTGAGTGCAGTCGCTAGTGGTATCGATGTTCTAGCAGATGTCACATTAGTGTTAGAACAGCCTATCAACCACCTGTTCAGCAACGACTCCATCACCCTGCCACTTATTATTGATGGAACGGATTTAGATGGCACTTCTTTAAAACAAGGGCAATTCGACTGGATCATCCAGGATGGAGCCGACCCAATATTAACTTCAACTAGCAATGCTGCTGTGGACGAATCAGATCTTATTCACGGCAGTGTTTCAGATACTGGCACTTTCAATCTCAACGTCGGAAGTGACTTTGTTGAGTCTGTATTTTTTGATGTTGGAGATCAGCCGCAGTTGTTTAGTGGGGGTGTACAGATCATCTATGTGGTCTCTGCAGACGGAAATGAACTTACTGGTTATGTTGGCTCTGAAAGTGCTGAAAATAAAGCGTTCACCTTGAGCTTTACCTCTCTGTCAGGTGAGACCGATACTGATGTCACTTACACCTTTGAACTATTCAAGGGCCTCGACCAAACGAATGGAACCGACCAAATTCCTTTTGTCATCACAGCAAAAGATGATGACAACGATGAAACTCAATTAACCTTGAACGTCTCGATTACGGATGGTGGGGAGCCTACGATTGGCTCTGGCATGGTCGAGTTGAGTGAAAACCCTGTTGCTGATACAACCCCGTCTGGTGTTGGAACAACAGCGAGTGCAAGCTTAGCCGTGAGTGCGGGCAACGATCCACTCGTGTTCTTGGGGTTAGATGTGACAACTGGCCAAGCCGTTCTTGATAGTGACGGTGAGGCGGTGACACGTAATGGTGAAGCATTGTCTTGGCGAGATAATGGGGATGGAACGTTTGATGCGGTATTGTCGAATGGCGATGCTGTTTTCCAAGTGAGACTTCCTGAAGATTTTAGCTTAGAAGCCAATGGTTCCACGAATGTCACGGTTGAGATTGATTTGTACCAGTCAATAGACCACGGAACCGGTGTGAAGGACACAGAGCTGTCGATTCCAGCCTCAATCGTCACAATCGATTCAGACGGTTCACGAGATACACAAGAATCTGATATTAAGATTTACGATGGTGCAAACCCTAAAATTACTGTTATCGGAAGCATTTCTGTTGATGAAGACGGTCTGCTTGGAGACAGCGAACAGGTTGGTGTTGAAGATTCTAGCCCTTCGTTAGGAATAATCGAAGGTTCCGATGATGTTGTCTCTGTGACGGTCGACACCGCTGCGTTTGATGCACTTTCATATTCGAGTGCAGGGAAAGACATTTCACTGCAAGCTGTCGATTCTGATGGTTGGTATTACGGTCAAGATTCTGATGGAAACAATATATTTAGGATTCGTTTTAATACTGACGGGACAACAGAGTTCGACCTTTATGCACCTCTCGATCACGCCAATGCTGATGGAGAGAATAATCTAGCCCTCAATTTTGAACTGGTGGTCAACGATGCGGACGGCGATAGCTCTGATCCGGCAATTTATTCTGTCAACGTAAAAGATGATGTGCCGACTGTTCGAGATGGTTCTATCGAGTTAGTTGAGGGAGATGATCTGAGTGGCCAATTCCTCACCGAAGAGTTTACTGGGGCTGATGGTGCCGTCATTGTTAGCTTCGAATATCGTGGTGCTACCTACACTTTTACTGATGCAATTACGTCAATCGAGATTGATTTGATTAATAGTTTTGATGGTACCGTGTATGGTCAGTTTACGCTTCACTCAGATGGTCGCTATCAATTAATTACAAATCAAAATGTAGCTACAAATCCAAATGATCCTAAGTTAGTGGATGAAATTGAGTACCTAGTCCGAGATACAGACGGCGATGAAGTCACTAGTAGTGCCACACTTGTTCTAGATGATAACGAAGGCTTTATCCGTTATGAAGATTCGGAAACCACAGAAGACAATGACGCGATTATCGTTGTAAGTGTGGCAACCGGCGATGTCGACCAAAGCGAAACCGTTACTGCTATCGAGTTCTCAGAAGCATCGCTAAACGGTGGTAGCTTGTACCTTGATGGGGTGTTGCTTCAAGTTGTAGACGGCAAGGTCACCTTGTCTGGAAGTCAATTGGCAGCGATTGATAGTCAGTTCACTGGGCCTAATGGACAGTTGACTTATCGTCCCGCGCTTCATGAATCCAATACCACCTCAACGGTTATCCTAGCGATCAACGCAATCATTAGCACTGATACGGATCCTAAAGAACTGACGGCTGATGTTGCAGTGTCTGTTTTACCGGTGGCTGATGCACCGGATTGGTCGGCTTCCGTATTCTCCTATCATTCAGTAGAAGATGACTCAGACCCAGTCAGTTTGGACATAACAGCTCAGCTGGTGGATCAAGATACGTCAGAAACATTGAGCTACCAGATTAGTGGGATTCCTGACGGCTTGAATTTGACGTTAAATGGCAACGCAGTTAAAGAAGGGAAATCTTACACACAGGCTCAGATTGATAAAATGGAAATCAGGGCTGACGACAACCTAGCGGGTCGCTTTGAGTTTGAGATTACTGCGGTTGCAACAGAGTCTGGCAATTCATTCGCTGACCCAGATGATAAAACGGCAAGTATTGTACATACCGTTACTGTCGATATTTCACCTGATGCTGATACTCCTCATGTGTCTGTTAAAGACTACAAGGGACTAGAGGATGAAGCTATTTACCTCAAAGACGTTATTGAAGGCGCTTTGGCGGACACCGATGGTTCTGAATCGTTAAGTTATATTATCCAAGTTCAAGATGGCTGGTCTGTTGAAGGTGATGGTACCGCAAAGATAGGCAATAATTCCTATTCAGTCACTGCCGAAGCTATCGCCAATGGTGTTGCTTATATCCAGCCTAAAGAAGACATCAGTTCCTTTACTGAAGATCTGTCAATAGACGTAACAGCAATAGCGACTGAGTCGACGATCGATTCACTTATTCCTATCAATGGGCAAGCGTCAAGTGATACAAAAACCATCAATATCTTTTTGAAAGGTGTTGTGGATGAACCTATCGCGGTAGACGGTGGTAATGGTCATTGGCAATACGACAGTGACAGTAAAGTCATCAGCAACCAATCGGTCTTGAATGAAGATGGGTTAATACAGCTCGACTTCCTCATACAAACGACGGATGACGATGTTTCAGAAGAGATCAACATACTGCTTACTAACATTCCTGAAGGCACTTTGCTGGTGGATGCGTTGGGTGAACCAGTATCGCTGACGATTGCGTATGTTGATGATGTGACAGGGCCCGTATTCCAAGTCTCTAACGCTCAACTGGATGATCTGTATCTCAAGCCAGTTCTTGATTTTAGTGGTGAATTAGAACTCACCGTTATTGCTATCTCAACTGAGCCCGATGGTGATTCGGGCGAGTTTCCTATGACACTTAAAGTAGAGCTAGCGCCGGTCGTTGATCAAGAAGACGGTCAAGTGGTCAGTACTCAAGGCATCGAAGACAGTCAAATCGGCCTGAACCTTGAACCTTCAGTGAATCAGGATATTGATGGCAGCGAATCCTTGACGGGATATGTCATTGATAGCCTACCTGCAGATCTCACTCTTTATTTTGATGGGAGTGTTATTCAGGTCCCAGCTTCAGGCTTAGATTTGGATACTCTACTGGACTCAACAACGCCAACGCTTTCGGATCTTCTAAGCAGCGGCAGGCTTTCTGTTACAGCGACAGAAGATTTAAGCGGAACATTCTCAATTCCTATCACCTATGAAGTCACGGATACCTCTCCAACTGGTGCAACGGATATTAAAGATATTACCGGATCCATTAACGTGACTGTCGATGCTCGTGTCGAGCTAGATACTCGATTAGAAGGCTCTACAGAGCTGTTACAGAGTACAGATGGCTCGCCTGTTGATATCTCTAACGCCGTGACGTTCGTCGACGCGGATATCGATGGGTCAGAGTACCTCGATTATATTTTGATCGAGATTCCCGACGGCTATTCGTTGATTGTTGAGCACCCTAATGGTGCCGCTCAAGATAGCTCTGGGAATTGGATCATATCTGCGGATGGGTTAACGAGTGACTCTTTCCAAGAACTCGCAGCGTACATTTTAGATAATGCGACGATTTCCAGCCCAAGTGATACTCCGGTACTGGATATTGTGGTTCGTGCTCGTGTGATTGATGGTGATGATGCGAGATATATTGATGCGACTTTCCCGCTGCAAATTACTGGTCATGACGGCGGTGGCGGTTCTTGTGACCCTGTTGGCCCACCAAGCCCGATTCAACCCGATGGCGAAATTAAAACACCTGAAGGGGAAGATATTGATCTCACTGGCTTGCTAAACACCGATGTTGGCAGTGATCCAGACAATGAAATCTCTTTCTATATTCCTGCCGATTCACTTCCTGAAGGCGTTGAGATCTCCGGTGATGGTGTGATTGCTGAATACGATGCTTCTGGTGAGATCGTCGGTTATTCAATCACTGCAGATGGACTTTCGAAACTAACGTTAACGGGCTTGGATGAAGATTTTGCAGGGTGTATTGATTTCACCATAGAGACAATTGAGACCTCACCATGTAGCGGTGATACGGTGACGACGGCCCAAACCATTAGTATCCAAGTTCTGCCTGTGGTCGATGACATTACGGTTGAAGCCGACTCCACAACCATTCAAGAAGACATCGCGACAGACCTTAACCTTGAACTGGTTCTTGGTGATAGCGTTGAAGATGGACAATTAATCACTGGTGAAGGCAATAGCGCTACCGGTAAAGAAACCGTTAACTCTCTAACGGTGAGCATTTCGAATGGAGCGACCTTGTCTGAAACTCCAACTGACACCGGGTTGTTAGTTGATAATGGCGATGGGACTTGGACGGTCACAGCCCCTAGCCGTTTGAGTGATGTGTTAGTTACGCCACCTGAGCATTACAGTGGTGAAATTACCCTCACTGTGACAGCAAATATTACCGATGAAGCGGATTGCGTGACAGAAACGGATACGCAAGATAAAACGACCGTAGTCACGATCACCGTTGAGCCAGTCGCTGATGCGGCGAACTTGGTGACAGAGGATATAGTCGGCGACGAGGATAACTACATTTCATTGTCATCACTTAGCGCAGAGCTGATTGACCAAGATGGTTCTGAAAACATGTCGCTTTCGTTGAAGGGAGTTCCTGAAGGCGCAGTTGTCGCGATTAAAATCGGAGACAACTATGAGTTGGTTCCAAACAATGGTGCTGATGGCGGTACCTTCGATGGAAACCCTACCTATGAGTGGCAGTTAGATCCAAGTCAGTTATCTAATCTAGTCATTCTGCCACCAAGAGACTTTAGTGGTGACATTAATCTGTCTCTAGAGGCGATTACTCAAGAAATTGGTACGACGGATATCCGTTATACACAATCTGAATTCACTGTAGGTGTTAACCCTATAGGTGACAAAGTTGAGTTCTTCGATTTACCTGAACAGCTCACTGGAAGTGAAGATGATGGCATCGTGATTCCTCTTGATGCCAATAGCTTTGAAACTAACAGTGATGAGTTTTTAGCAATTACGGTAACAGTGAATGGAACTTCGGACCCATCAGGGTTAGTTGGGTTAGACCGAATTCGAATTGGATCAGAAACCAGTTCTTTCACCAGTGTTGGTGGCATCATACAGGCGACGATCCTCGTTAAAGCAAGTTCTGTTGATGAGCTCGAATTCTTTGCAGGCGATGCGTTTGGAAACCTCGATATTACGATTACCGGCCGAACGGTTGATCAAAATACGGTACTCGGTGAGTTAGTGGTCGACACGGGTGACCCGAGCTCGCAAGACATGACGCTTATTATCACACCAGAGCCTGATGCACCGTTATTGAGCGTTGAATATTCTTCGATCGTGGCAGAAGCAAGTGGCACGATTCCTCTTGGTTTAGACCTTTCTCTTGTAAACCCTGCTGATTCAGAAGTGGGCTTCATTACAATTCATGATATTCCCGCAGGTTTGACGTTCTCACACGGCTCTATGGTCTATGGTCAATATGTGGTGGACTTGGCAGATGTGCCTAACCTAGCGATTACCGGGGGCTACAACAGTGGTGATCAATTTGACCTAACGATAGAGCCGTCTGCAGAGATAGGCAATAACCAAGCGGTCGGGTTACCCCAAACCGTATCGATTGAGTTTGTCGCTGAAGGGGATTCTACGATTACCGCGACAGATGATAACGATCTGTTGATTGGCGGTACAGGCTCTGACAATTTTGTGTTCGCATCTTCAGGCTTAGGGAGTGCAGAAGCACCAAGCTACGATGTGATTCAAGATTTTGATGCGTCTCCAGACACTGATGCAATTGACCTCTCGGGTATTTTGGGAAGCCTAGGGCTTAATACAGGGCTAGGGGCAACACAATATCTAGATTTAGAAGAATCTGGTGAAGGTGTGACCATTTCTATTAAACCTAATGGTGACGAAGACGTTCAACAAAACATCTTGCTAGCTGATGTCACGTACGACGATCTGTATCAAGGTGACAGTAGCAGTGCATTAGAAGCACAAATTTTACAAAAAATGATAGAAGACAATAATTTAACGCTGTAAGTTAGATGTACAGTCTATAAAAGGAAGTTTAGATTGGTAGAACAAAAAGACAGTTGGCTAGCTTGTGTTGAGTGGTTGTGTGAGCATTTTAATGTTCGCAGTCACCCTTCCAAAATAGTGTCTGGCCTACCTTTAAATGAAGGCAGGCTCAATGAATCCCTTTTTCCAAGAGCGATTGAGAAATCGGGGTTAACGCTGAGCCACGTTAAAAAAGAATTATTGAATCAATGTCAGTTCCCTGTTGTTGCTGTTGAGTCCGCGACAGGGTCTCCTCTTGTCGTAACCCAAAGCTCCGTTGGAGACTTTCAAGTATTGAATTGTGAATCCAACTTAAGCCAACAAATTCTCCTTAAAGACTTAGTCATTAAAGTGGATGCATTTGTTTGGCAAGTGGGTGCTCAAGCGCTTGATGACGCCCGTGTTCAGGCACATGAGCGCAATGACAGTAAATCCAACACCCGTTGGTTGTGGCGGGTGGTCAAAGAAGTGAAGCCTTGGTATCGCGATCTGTTTATCGCTTCGTTCTTGATCAACGTGCTTGCGCTAGTGGTTCCGTTATTTACCATGAATGTGTACGACCGTGTTGTGCCAAACCAAGCGTTTAACACGCTTTGGGTATTAGCAGCAGGCGTTGGTATCGTTGTTATTTTTGATTGGGTATTGAGAAGCTCACGAAGCTCTGTGACTGATATGGCTGGGCGCTATATTGATAACAAGTTGTCTTCTCAGCTGTTCTCGAAAGTCCTTGGTATGAAGCTCGAAAATCGACCTCAATCGGTAGGCGCATTTGCCAGACAGCTTCAAGACTTCGATAGCGTGAAAGATTTCTTCACTTCTATCTCGTTAGTCACTTTAGTCGATCTGCCATTCACTTTGTTATTCCTACTGCTTATCGGCTGGCTCGGTGGCGCAATGATGTTCATACCTGTCGCGATCATGCTTGTTTTGATTGTGCTGAGCATCGCGATGAAAGGCAAGGTCGAGAAAACATTCGATGAAACCGCACGTCTCTCGACACAAAGACAAGCCCAGCTGTTTGATTGCTTAACAACCCTTCCGGATATCAAGCAAAACAATGCTGAGGGTATTACCCAGAAGCGTTGGGAACAGACGATTTCGTCGCTCTCTCAATGGCAGACTAAATCTCGTCATTACTCCAATATCGTGACGCACTCTATTCAGTCCAGTCAGCAGATCGTTACCATCACTCTGATCATCTTCGGCGTGTATCAGATCTCTGAAGGCTTGCTGAGTATGGGTGGTTTGATAGCCGTTGTGATGTTGAGTGGGCGCGCTGCAAGTTCGGTGAACCAGCTTTCTCTTCTATTGCTGAGGTTCCAGCAAACACGTTCGGCCGTTGAAGGGCTGAATCAGATTATGGAGCTACCTCAGGAAGAGTCCAAACACCAAGTTATCGACAAAGGAGACTTTGATGGTGGGGTTAGGTTAGATGAAGTGACGTTTACTTATCCAGAGACTCAAAGCCCTGCATTAAAGGAGATTTCCCTAGAGATCAAACCGGGTGAGCGAGTTGGTCTTGTCGGTGCGGCAGGCGCGGGTAAAACAACTCTACTATCGATTGTTGCGCGCCAGTATTTGCCAACAACAGGACAAGCTTTCTATCAAGAAATCGATGGGCAATTATGGCCAACCAGCGTTCTGCGTAGTGGCATGGGTTGGGTAGGGCAAACCACTAATCTTATTTTTGGCAGTGTTTACGACAACGTTACGCTTGGTGCGACCAACGTTGATGAAGAAAAGCTAAGACAAGCTCTTCAACAGTCGGGTTTGAATGGTTACATGGGGCGCCTAAGCAATGGCCTTGAAACACCTGTCGGTGAGGGTGGTCGGTTACTTTCTGGTGGTCAGCGTCAAGCCGTTGCCATCGCGAGAGCTCTGTATCGTTGTCCAAAGTTGTTGATTATGGATGAGCCAACCAGTGCATTAGATAGTCAAGCTGAGATTCAATTCTTCAATGCGCTGCAAAGTATGCCGAGAGAAACCTCAATGCTAATCAGCTCCCATAAGTCTTCATTCTTGATGATGTGTGATCGAGTGATTGTATTGGATAAAGGTCAAATCGTGGCAGAAGGTGAACCTAAAGAAATTCTCTCTTTACAGAAGAAAAGTGTACCTAAAGGTACGAGCCGGTTTAAGACGGTATCTGTGGTGAAGGGAGGTCGTCATGAGTAATGATATTCAATGGACCAACAACCACTTAGCATTCCGCTCTCGAAAGCTGATTTGGTTGAGTGCTCTACTCATTGTATCAATTATCGGTTGGGCTACGTGGGCAACATTAGAAGAAGTCGTGATCGGTGAAGGTAAAGTCGTTCCAAGTCTTTCGGTGCAAACCATTCAGAGCTTAGAAGGTGGACTGGTTCAAGAGATCATGGTGCGACAAGGCCAATCTGTAGTGAAGGGGCAACCTCTAGCTAAGTTAGAAGACACACGTTTTAAGGCGGCGTTTTTAGAGTCGGCTCAACAAGCGGATACCTTGCTTGCTCAGCAATTAAGATTAAAGGCTGAGCTGTCGACGGTCGTTTTAAATAACGATGCGAAAGAGTGGTATGAGCGAGTGGTCTTGGTGCCTCAAGATATTGCGGTTGATGTATCAAGCCACCCTGCGTTAATGAATGCCAAGGCGAACTACCGAGAACGTTTAGGACAGTTGAAGTCTGAACTGGAAGAGGCGGCACTTCGTATCGAGCAACAAGACCAAGCTCGTGTCGATACGTTTAACAATATCCAGACTCTTGAAAGCAGCCTCGAGATTGTGATTCGTGAGCGCAACATGCTGAAAGACGTGGTAGCGAGCGGTGCTGTTGCGGAAGTTGAGCTACTTAAACTCAACCGTGATGTAGTCAAACTCAAAGGTGATATTGCTAGCTCAAAAGTAGCAGCGCAGAAGCAGATAGCTGCCTACTCAGAGTCGATAGCGGATCATCGAAGTATCGCTTTAGATTTTCGTACCAAAGTGCAAGGCCAGTTGAATGAAGTGGCGAGCAAGATAGCGCAGCTGAACGAAAGCCAGCAGGCGATTGCCGACCAACTCAAGCGTACTGAAATTGTCGCGCCCGTTGATGGCACAGTCAAAGAGATCTTTGTGCGTACCATTGGTGGTGTAGTTCGTCCCGGCGAGCCGATCATTGAGATCATTCCATCAAACAGTGACCTGATTGTTGAAGCGAGAATCTCTCCGCAAGATATTGCGTTTGTTCATAACGGGTTAGGTGCAACAGTGAAATTCACGGCCTACGATTTCGTCATTTATGGCGGACTTAAAGGCGAGGTGATTTACGTGAGTGCCGACGCCTTACAAACGGAAGACGGCAACGCCTATTATCGTGCCCATATTCAGTTAAACGAAGACCAGCAACAAAACTCTGCCTTTAGCATTATCCCAGGGATGCAAGTCGCGGTCGATATATTAACCGGAGAGAAAACAGTATTGAGTTATTGGTTAAAACCTATTTTACGAGCTAAGGAAAACTCACTTCGTGAACGATGAAGTGGGTTAAAGCATAAATATAAAAGGAAGTGTAATGCATTCAAAATTCTTACTCTCTTCTTGCTTGCTAATGAGTGGGCTGTCTCAAGCAGCTTCATTAGAAGAGTCCGTGGCCTTTGCCATCGACTATAGCCCAGAGATATTGGCGCAATACTCCCGATACCAATCGGTGGTCAGAGACGGAGACGCTGCGAGTGGTTTGTATATGCCACAAGTGAACTTGTACGCGGCAGCAGGCTATGAAGAGACACGCTACAACAGTGGCAGCAAACTCGATAGCGATGATAGAGGCCTAACGAGAACGGAAATTGGCGTTAAAGTATCCCAGTTACTATTTGATGGTTTTAAAACCACATCGAATGTCGATCGACTGACGTTCGAAGCAGAAGCTGAGCGTCTAACTCTGATTTCGCGAGCTGAAAACGTATCGTTAGATGTGGTGAGAAATTACCTCGATATCCTAAAAGCAGAGACGCTACTTGAATTGTCTAAGCGTAATGTAAAAGAGCACCAAGAGATCTATCAAGATATCCAAGATAAAAAGAGCAAAGGCTTGAGTAGCAACTCGGATCTGGCTCAAATCTCCGCCCGTGTCGCGACCGCGCAGTCTTCACTTATCGCCGCTCAGAACAACCTGTTTGATTTGCAAACTCAGTATCTACGCTTGGTTGGCAAACCTGCGGTGAACTTGGTTTACCCCCGGTTTGATTACGCTCTATTACCAAGCTCAGCACAGGTCGCACTTGAACAAGCTGTCGAGAATCACCCTGAAATCAAAGCCTCTTTGCTTGATATCGACGCGGCTCGTAAAGAGATGCGCCGCGAGAAAGGGGATTACTACCCAGAACTAAAACTTGAGCTTCATGCCAATAAGAATGACAACGTATCTAACCCGCCAGGCGGTGTCGATGAAGATGCACGTATCATGTTGACGATGGATTATGACCTGTTTAATGGCTTCTCTACCGACTCCAGGGTTGAATCGTCAGCTTGGCGAGTGGAAGAGGCAAGGGCGATCCGATTACGAACAGAGCGTGAGGTTCGAGAAGGTACACAACTGGCTTGGAACGCTTACAAAATGCTTGAGCAGCAAAAATCCTTACTTCAACAGAATGTTGATGCAGCGAAAATTGCAGAGCTTGGCTATATCCAGCAATTCAATGTTGGCAGACGAAGCCTTCTTGATGTACTGGATGCAAAAGTAGAAGTGTTTTTGGCTCGAAGAAACTTCATCAGCACTGAATATGATCAAACGTTAGCGGCTTATCGAGTGTTAAATGCGATGGGTATGTTGACGTATGCGTTGAGGATTGAACATCCAGAAGAGTGGCAAGGGGAGAATAAGTAATGAGATATTTTAAACTAGCGCTACTTAGCTCTATCTTGCTAATGGGATGTGCAGAAACGCCTGATACGACAATGACACGCCACCAAATTGATGACTTAGCGGATAATGACCGAGATGGTGTGATTAACCAGCGAGATCTATGTGCCGATACGCCAGAAGGTGTAACGGTAGACATTAAAGGGTGTGCTAATTGGAAAATTGTCGAAGATGTTGAAGTATTAAGTGTGGCATTTGATTTTGATAAGTATGACCTTAAACCTGATCATACCGCTGTATTAAATGAGTTGGTGCGTTTACTAGGAGAGCAGCCTGATGCTTCGGTTACCTTGGTCGGAGATACCAGTGCTGAAGGTACAAACGTTTATAACAAAGCATTGGCCAAGAAAAGAACTGGCGTGATTCGAGACGCATTGATTGATAGAGGCATCAATGGTGAGCGTATCTTCGAACAAGAGTTTACTCAGATAACCAGCTTAACTCAGCACCTTCACAAGCGTAAGCGCAGAACGATTGCGGTGATTAAGACAGAAAGCATGGAAGTGAATCCATCTTGGAACATCTTCACTTCAGAAATGCAGCTCGATAGTAATAGCGATGTTGAGTCTAAAACGTCGATTGATCCAGTAGGAGGCCAGTAATGAAACGTCTATCGAATAAATCGGGCTTACTGCTTGCTGCTGTACCTATGTTGTTCTCTGCATCGACGTTCGCGAATGATGCCAGTGACATTGGTTTGGTCGCGATTGAGCCGAATATGCAGGGGCTTGTAGAAGATCTGCTTAAGAGCCAAGAGATCGACTTAGAAATCTTGTTGAGTGACAGCGTCCCAGAACAGATGATCATGCAGCGCTCGCGTGTTGGTATCACTTCCAAAAAGTGGACTGACAAAGAGATGGCAAGGTTTGATATGCGTTACGGTTATAGGCCAACAGAGCTGATGTTTACCGCTGACGTGATTGCGATTCTAGCCAATGAAAATAACCCTGCGACATCAATCACCGTCGCTGAATTAATTGATGTGTTTGGTTGTTCTAACGATCCTAAACATCCAAAATGGTCAGCAAGTAGTGATATTCGTAACGGTGAAAGCCTAGATACTCATATGTTGCCCTTTGCCATTGATCACAACCTGAAAGGCCATACTACCTTTTCAAGTTGGGTCGAATGTGGAACAGAAGGAGAATATGCCCATACTCAGTTCTTAGCGGATTTACCTGATCTGATTAATAAGATTGAAGACGAAGATGCCGCCATTGGTTACACCGTTTACTCAGATCAGATCTCTGATGTGAAATGGTTGAGCGTGGTTGATAACCTAGGTGTGAACTACGACCTAAACAAAGAAACGATCCTCTCTGGTCGTTACCCGTTAGCAACGGTTTATTACATGTACTTGAATATTCCAGCGCATCGCAAAGGCTTTACGGAACAAGAGGAGTTCTTTGTTGGGCTTACCTTGTCACAAGATCATCAAGTCGTTTTGAACCAATACGGCTTCATCAGCTTGCCGCCAGAAGCTATTCAACGTAACAAAGTCAGATTGTCGCTTGAAGAGCCTGCTATTGAAGGTGGCTACAAGTAATGGGTATGTCATTTTGTAACTGTTGTGGGAGAGTGATATTCTCTCTTTCGTAATGGTTCTCAACGTGACGGATTACGTTATTCGGTGATGAAATTATCTAGCGGGCATGTATGCCCGTTTTTTTTCGCCTAAAATTTGCAACTCGAGCAGTTGTTTGTCGTTTGGTCACGTATAATGGACACTTCATATAGCGCTAAATAAGCCCAGTCGATGAAAATCTTTCAAGTTCTAATCTTGCCTCTAATGCTGTCCCTCAATGCTATTTCATTTTCAGCGCAAGCAACCGAAAGCTGGTGGCTAAGAACAGTATTTAACAGCAGCCCAAGTCAGCCGAATTCTCAAAACTATATTAACGACATCGAGTTGATGGATTGTGGTGAGATCGAAGATACGCTGTTATGCAGTGACTTAACCCAATATTACGATCTGGATGTGTATGTGGAACTGGAACTGGGCGACTCAAGCGTTGAAACAGTTCGCTTAAACCTGCCATATTCGGACCTAAGTTACACAAAGCTTCAGGCATACCTTCGCCAAGATGGCTTTGCTCTCAGTTCAATTCGTATTGGTGAAGATGAATTCGATGTTACAGCTCAACTCGAACAAGCTCGAAATGAAGGTGTTGGTTTCGATAAGGTGGATAAACAGCTGGTCGAATTCATCAACGCGCCTCACGGTTCAGCAGAGCAACTGAGTGTGTGGAATGTGCCTAGCTTATCTTCTTCTAGCTCTACTTCTCCTTGGATTCAGTTACAGAGTGATGGTGACAACTTAACGGTTGAACTTAATCGTTTTTAATTGCTCAAATTTATAGATAGTTTCGTTATTTATTAGGCTAAACAAGCCTTTCAGGAGAACGGCTCGCGGGCAGACAGCAAGTTATAATTCATTTAAGTGTTCGTTTTTCTGCGGCTCTCACATTTTTAATAAGCGTTTAGCTTTGCCATTTGTTATACGTTGAGCCTTCGGTAAAACGAGATTAGGATACGTTCAGTATTGATAAAGGAGACAACCCATGGTTGCAAGAGTAACGATAGCGCCACAAGGCCCAGAACTTTCTGAGCTGGTGCAAGGATACTGGCGTACAGCAGAGTGGGGCATGACCCCGCAACAACGCCTGACTTTCCTGAAGCAACATATTGATCTTGGCATCACAACTGTTGATCACGCGGATATTTACGGTAACTACCAATGTGAAAAGTTGTTTGGTGAGGCTTTAGCGCTTGAACCAAGCCTTCGTGATGATATTCAAATCGTCACCAAGTGCGATATCAACCTATGTGGTGACCACACTCCAGATCGTAAGATCAATCACTATGACACCAGCGCGCAGCATATTTACCAATCAGTAAATAACTCATTAGAGCACTTAGGTGTTAACGATATCGATGTATTGTTGATTCACCGCCCTGACGTGTTAATGGATGCCGATGAAGTAGCAGAAGCGTTCGCAGAGCTACACAAAGTAGGTAAAGTTAAGCACTTCGGTGTTTCTAACTTTTCACCGCGTCAGTTCGAACTGCTTCAATCTCGACTCGGTAAGCCGTTAGTGACCAACCAAGTTGAAATCAACCCATTGAACTTCGAAGTGGCTCATGATGGCACGCTAGATCAACTGCAGATGAACCGCATTCGCCCGATGGCGTGGTCTTGTCTCGGTGGTGGTAGCATCTTCAGTGGTGATTCAGCGCAAGCGGTTCGCGTTCGTGATGAGCTAGAGGCGATTCGTCAAGAAGTCGGTGCAGACAGCATTGATCAAGTGATTTACGCTTGGGTTCGTCGTTTACCATCTAGTCCAATTGCAATTATTGGTTCTGGTAAGATTGAGCGTGTGAAGACGGCCGTTGATGCACTGAAAATCGAGCTGACGCGCGAACAGTGGTATCGCGTATGGGTGGCATCTAAAGGTCACGGTGTGCCATAGAAAGCAATTCGTATAGAAGTCAAAGCCAGCTAAGTAAGCTGGCTTTTTTGTGTTCGCCTAACATGTTTCTCCAAAACTGTGATTAAGGTGGAATAATTTTCAAAAACACTCATAATGCACTCTGTTTTTCACCAGTTGGATATTTCCATTGAGCACTTCAAAATTCTCTTCAATCGCCCTTAAACCAGAGCTTCTAAATACGTTAGATTCTCTTGGTTATACTGAAATGACGCCGATCCAAGCGTTAA
The DNA here is from genome assembly GCF_041468865.1 of Vibrio sp. 10N.286.52.C3. Lineage (NCBI taxonomy): Bacteria > Pseudomonadati > Pseudomonadota > Gammaproteobacteria > Vibrionales > Vibrionaceae > Vibrio > Vibrio sp. 10N.286.52.C3. Next base: position 69,717 of record NZ_JBFRJM010000017.1, read on the forward strand.
GTCTTCCTACTATCCTAAATGGCAAGGACGTTATCGGTCAGGGTAAAACGGGTTCAGGTAAAACAGCTGCTTTCGGTTTAGGCGTGCTGCAGAACCTACGCGTTAAGCGTTTCCGTGTTCAGTCTTTAGTGTTATGTCCGACTCGTGAGCTTGCAGACCAAGTAGCAAAAGAGATTCGTACTCTTGCTCGTGGTATTCACAACATTAAAGTGCTGACACTATGTGGCGGTATGCCAATGGGCCCACAGATTGGTTCACTAGAGCATGGCGCACACATTCTTGTAGGCACACCTGGTCGTATTCTTGATCACCTAGAGAAAGGCCGCATTGACCTGTCTGAGCTGAACACACTTGTGTTAGATGAAGCGGATCGCATGCTAGAGATGGGTTTCCAAGACGCTTTGGATGCTGTGATTGAAGCGGCGCCAAAAGAACGCCAAACTCTGCTATTCAGTGCGACTTTCCCTAAACAGATCAAATCTGTTGCAGACCGCATTATGCGCAATCCAGAAATGGTGAAGGTTGAATCAACACACGATCACTCAAGCATCCAACAACACTTCTACAAGTTAGAAGGTTCTGAAGCTCGTGATGACGCTCTAGAGCTGCTGTTGTTGCATCACCAACCGGAGTCTGCGGTTGTGTTCTGTAACACTAAGAAAGAAGTGCAGAACGTAAACGATGAGCTAAGCCACCGCGGTTTCAGTGTTATCGAACTTCATGGTGACATGGAACAGCGTGAACGTGACCAAGCTTTGGTTCAGTTCTCAAACAAAACCATCTCGATTCTAGTGGCGACAGACGTTGCGGCTCGCGGTCTTGATGTTGATAACCTAGATGCTGTGTTCAACTTTGAATTGTCTCGCGACCCTGAAGTTCACGTACACCGTATTGGTCGTACTGGCCGTGCAGGAAGCAAAGGCGTAGCGATCAGCTTTTTTAGTGAAAAAGAGATGTACCGTGTTGCTCAAATTGATGAGTACATGGACATGCCAATCGAGCCATCTGAACTGCCAGCAAAACCAATTGCTAAGCCGTACTACTCAAACATGGTTACCATCCAAATTGATGGCGGTAAGAAAGCTAAGCTTCGTGCTGGTGATATTCTTGGCGCACTGACGGGCCAAGGCGGCATTGATGGTAAATCAGTAGGTAAGATCAATCTGTTTGCAATGCGTGCTTACGTAGCGGTAGAAAGATCTGTGGCTAAAAAAGCACTGAACAAAATCGAATCAGGTAAAATGAAGGGTCGTCAATTCCGCGCCCGAATCCTGAAGTAATTCGAGACTGAATCCCTTTGCTGCGATATGTCTAATTAACGACATTGCTAATTAATGGCATTGCAGTAAAGGGTGTTCCACAAAATGCCACTTAAGTTTCTTATTTTAGGTTTATCGACCTAGTCCTCTATACCAAAGCATTATTCATCGGGTCTTATCGAATAAAGATCGTTGATATGTTTTCCTTCGCTAAGATACCAAGTCATCGCTTCCTGTCGATTGTGAACCAATATCGTGATTGTGGTTATTGAACCATCATCAAAATAACAAAGCTCATATTCTAAATCGCTTGGATGATCAGGAATAGCGGCCATAGCTTCCCTCCCAAATATCAATCATTTTAAATACGTCAACCCAACTCATTTATAGGGTTCGTATCACGTCAAATGAGTAATAAAATCAAGTCACATCACTGCCATTAATTATTTTTAGTTTAATCATTTGCCTAAATAGCTAGATTAGCAAGTTTGGGTCTCAATTTATCTCAAAGTTCTTACGACCACTGTTTATTAAGACTACTTTTATAAGAGCTAGAATTAGCGTTATAAAAACTGGGCTAACCTTAAAGGGATGAGTTAATCGGTTTGTGGCTTTGTTGAATGTCGTGAGAGGGTAGAATGAGAAAGTGCCGGTGGTTAGTTTTAGTGATCTGTTTTCTATTTACTGGGTGCGGGACCAAGTTCGCCTATAACAATATAGGTTGGTTTGTCGTTAGCTATATAGAAGATTTTGTTTCCCTCTCAAATAGCCAAGAATCAGAGCTTGAAGAGCGATTAGATATATTACAGAAATGGCATAAAGAAACTCAGCTACCTCTGTACATCTCGCAATTAGAAGCGATTCAAAACGTAGATCGGTCGGATATGAATCCCGCTTTTATTGTGGGCCAAAGTGAACAAACGAAAGAGCATATTCGCACAATCGTCAATAAGTTCGCTCCAGATATTTACGCCTTGAGTATGCAGCTTAGCCCTAAGCAAGACAGGGAGTTTTTAAAGAACTTTCGTGAAAAGCAGCAAGACTATTATGAAGAAAGGTTGTCGTTGAACGATGACGATTCGAGAGAGCGATACCGAAACAGAATAGAAGAGCGTGCAGAACGGTGGTTAGGTTCAGTATCGAAAGAACAAAAACAGATTATTTTGGCTTGGTCTAAAGAGTGGGTAAATACCAATAGCAGTTGGCGACAATATCAAAACAACATCTATGAAGAGCTAACGACGCTGATGGCAAAGAAGAGCGACCTACATATTGCTCAGCCAATTATTATGAAGTTGCTTTTAAACAATGAAGCTTATTATCCTGCTGAACTTGAGCCGCAGCTTAACCAAAATATGGAAACATCAGCCAAGTTTTTAGTAGATATGGCCGCGACCAGCAGTAACAAGCAGTGGGCGTATTTTATGAATGAGTTAGAAAGCCTCAAAGGAACGTTGGAGTCATTGCAAGAGTAGGGCGTCCCTTTTAAAGGCTAGCGGTTATTGTCGAGCTAGCCTTTCATCACACTTTAAGGTGAATTTCGGAACCTAACCCCTGTTACTCATCAGTAGTTTTGGAATCGAACTTTTGGCTGTCTTCGATATTTTCTGCATTAATTGGAAGCTCGGTTGTTGAATACCGTGGTCACTCTTCAGCTCATCGATCATTAATAACCACAACCTTGCTGTCATTTCTGAATCGGCTAATGCTCTGTGGAAAGTGCCGTCGTTATCTATGCGCTTGAATCGAACTAGGTCGCCCAACTTATGGGTCGGAGCGTCTTGGATTAGCCGACGAGCAATCAACATTGAGCATGCAAACTGTCCATTGTAATCACGTCCAATATTGTCTAATTCTGCGTCGAGAAAGCGTTTATCAAACGAGGCATTATGAGCCACAAGCTGACTGCCTTGGATAAAGTCTGCAAACTCATCCATCACTTCGCTGCAACTGGCCGCAGTGCTTAACATACGGTTACTGATCCCGGTATAGCTTTCAATGAAGCCACTCACACGAAACCCTGGATTCATGAGTTGTTGGAAGGTGTCGACGACTTCGCCGTTAACGAGTTTTACCGCACCGATCTCAATCGCTCGGTCGCCCATATTGGGTGATAAGCCTGTGGTTTCGAAATCGAGAACGATAACGGAATCTGCGGAGTTTGGAGCCATCGTGTTTCCTAATTGCTGTTTGGTAGTATCGCTTTGTATGGGGCGTTTGGTGTTGCTATGGGTAAATCAGTTATTTGCTATTGCTGATAGTAAGTTCAGTGTAACCCGTCGAATCGTCATGCTCTCTGTTGAAGGTCAAGGTATCGTAGCGGTGAACAATCAATTCAGCCGTGGTCGCGATAATCGTCCCTTCAAGCAAATGCCCACCAATTACATTGCCATTCTCATCAGCAACGGAGATATGAATATGCTGGTGGTTTGGGGTTAGCGTTGCCATCACCGAGACTATTTCGAACGGAGCTTGAACTAGCTTGGTGTTGTTGGCATTAGCTAAGCGAATATTGAGTTGAGAAACACATCCGACACAAGACGCAATAGAGCCCGCGGAGATATTGTGCGTTGTCACTAGCCTCTGGATCTCTAGCTTTAGGTCTTGGCCGCGGGTTAATCTCGTTGCGATAGGAGTGATCATCTTATTGCCTCAACGTTATATGTATTTCAAAGAACAAAACGAAGCCACATAGGGCTTCGTTTTATTTTCATTTTGGCTAACGCGACTTTTCTTTTGGTTAATGCAACTTTGCATTTTCTGTCGCTGAAATTACTTAGTCTTGTTGCTGTTCTCTTTTCTTCTTAGGAACGAAGTTCAATACTGAAATGGGTACTTCTTTGCGTGGTTCGAAACCTTCAACAACGCGACGTTCAATCAAGTGACCAAGACGCTTTTCAATAATGCACAGGTTTTTGAAGTTATCTTTTGATAGGAAAGAGATCGCTTCGCCAGATGCATCAGCACGGCCTGTACGACCAATACGGTGAACATAATCATCTGCTGGGAATGGCATGTCGTAGTTCACTACGCGGCTTAGGTTGTCGATATCGATACCACGAGCAGCAACACCCGTCGCGACTAAGTATTTTAGGCGACCTTTCTTAAAGTCAGCCAAGATTTTTTCACGAATCGCTTGGCTACGTCCACTGTGGAAAGCTTCCGCTTGAATACCACGTTTCTCAAGTTGAGCAACCAACTTAGCCGCGCCGTGCTTGGTTTCGATAAAGATAAGCGCTTGGTCCCAGTTACCTTCGGTAATCATGTGGCTCAATAGTGCTGACTTACGGTCTTTATCTACCGTTACCAACCATTGCTCAATGTTCGCTTTAGACGCATCAGTCTTGGCAATCGAAATCTCTTCCGCTTCACTGATTGCACTTTTCGCTAGTGCACGCACTGGCGTTGAAAGCGTTGCCGAGAACAGCAGGTTTTGGATGTCTTGTGGTAGACGCGCGATGATCTTGTTGATGTCTTCAATGAAACCCATGTCTAGCATGCGGTCAGCTTCATCTAGAACCAGTACTTCCACTTCATCAAAGTGAACGGCACGTTGTCCGTACATGTCGATCAAACGACCTGGTGTTGCCACAAGAATATCCACGCCTTCAATAAGACGATCTTTCTGGTGTTGGTAAGACACGCCACCGTACATCGCTAGTGATGTTAGGTTTAGGAACTTCGCGTACTTAGTGATGTTCTGTTCAACCTGAACTGCCAGCTCACGCGTTGGTGTCAGGATAACTGCGCGGATACGTTTTTTACGCTGCGTTTCACCTTTGCTTAGCATTTCTAAGATAGGGAGAACAAAGCTCGCAGTTTTACCTGTACCTGTTTGTGCTGCAGCAATAAGGTTCTTACCAGAAAGAACAATCGGAATTGCTTTTTCTTGAATAGAGGTTGGCTTTTCATAGCCTTGTTTTGCAACGGCTTTAACAATAGGTGAGCTTAATCCAAGCTTGGAAAATGGCATAAGTTTCTCGGTATGATTTGGCTAAATAGCGATGGAAAGGTTCAACAATCTTATATGAGGATAAGATTAATGGCTGCATTCTACCATGTTGCTTGCTCACCGCTAGTCACATGCACATAAAAAAATCCAGTGTCGACAAGACACTGGATTTTCAGTTTTGGGTGTTCGCTATTTAGCTTGGGTTTATCGAAAGCGTTTAAGCGATCTCAATCTTCTCGGCTTGGTTCTGCTCTACCATTGATAGTGCTAGCGCTTCTGCGGCCTTAATGCCGTCGATACCAGCAGACAGGATACCGCCTGCGTAGCCTGCACCTTCACCAGCCGGGAAGAAGCCCTTAAGGTTGATGCTTTGGAAGTCTTTGCCACGTTTGATGCATACAGGAGAAGACGTACGTGTCTCAACACCGGTAAGTAGGCCGTCTGGCGTAGAGAAACCTTTGATCTTCTTCTCGAACGCTGGGATTGCTTCACGAATCGCTTCGATAGCAAAATCAGGCAGCGCTTTTGAAATATCAGTCAGGTGGATACCCGGCGTGAATGACGGTTGTACTTCACCGATTGCACTTGGATCGCGACCTTTCAAGAAGTCACCGATTTTTTGAGCTGGTGCATCGTAGTTTTCACCACCAAGAACATAAGCGCCGCTTTCTAGTTCACGTTGTAAACGGATACCAGCCAGTGCGTCACCTGGGTAATCACGCTCTGGGTCGATACCAACTACGATCGCGCTGTTTGCGTTACGTTCTGCACGAGAGTATTGGCTCATGCCGTTCGTTACTACGCGGCCTTCTTCAGACGTTGCAGCAACCACAGTACCACCTGGGCACATACAGAAGCTGTATACAGTGCGGCCATTCTTACAGTGGTGAACCAGCTTGTAGTCCGCCGCACCTAGAATTGGGTTGCCTGCGTTTTTACCGAAGCGAGCTTCATCAATCATTGATTGCTTGTGTTCGATACGGAAACCAACAGAGAAAGGCTTCGCTTCCATGTAAACGCCACGGTCGTGTAGCATTTCGAATGTGTCACGAGCACTGTGACCAACAGCCAGTACTACGTGGCGAGATTTGATCTCTTCGCCGTTAGAAAGTGTTAGACCAGTGATTTGGCCATCTTCCATGTGAACGTCGTCTACGCGAGTGCTGAAACGGATTTCGCCACCGAGTTCAATGATAGAAGCACGCATTTTCTCGATCATGGTAACCAGTTTAAAGGTACCGATGTGCGGCTTACTTACGTATAGAATTTCTTCTGGTGCACCCGCAGCAACGAACTCTTCAATTACTTTACGGCCGTAGTGCTTTGGATCTTTAACTTGGCTGTACAGCTTACCGTCAGAGAAAGTACCTGCGCCGCCTTCACCAAACTGTACGTTTGATTCTGTGTTCAGCGTACGCTTACGCCAGAAACCAAAGGTATCTTTCGTACGCTCACGAACTTCTTTACCACGCTCAACGATGATTGGGTTGAAACCCATTTGAGCAAGCACTAGGCCAGCGAATAGACCACATGGGCCAAAACCGATAACCACAGGGCGCTCAGTTTGGTTCTCAACCGCTTTAGCAACAAACTTGTACTCCATATCAGGAGTCACTTTTACGTGCGGGTCGCTAATGAATTGTTCTAACAACTCAGCTTCGTTTTCAACGAGAACGTCAAGCGTGTAGATAAGTAAGATCTTTGATTTCTTACGAGCATCGTAGCCACGTTTAAAGATATTAAAAGAGAGTACCTGATCAGAGTTAATACCAAGTTTCGCTTCAATAGCGTCTTGAATAGCAGACTCTTCATGGTCTAGTGGGAGTTTAATTTCGGTTAAACGTATCATTTCGATGTCTCGTTTTTATAGGTGTCTTAGCTAGATCGTTTCTTAATACAGAGTTTGATGGAAACGCTGATGTTCAAAGAAGCGATAAGCTCACAATGGCGCGCATTTTACGAGAAATTGATTTATCTGTCATACTAATTTGGAAACATGGAGCAAATAGACACGATATTAGAGCCGTATGATGTTGAATTTTGCTTTGGGATGAGTATTATCCCCATTCTTCAATTTTGACTAACTTATAGAGCAGAGCATCATGGCATTTGTCGTAGGCGATAATTGTATTCAATGTAAATACACAGACTGTGTGGCAGTGTGCCCCGCAGATGCGTTCCATGAAGGCCCAAATTTCATGGTAATCAACCCGATCGAATGTATCGATTGTGGTTTATGTGTACCTGAATGTGATGCTCAAGCGATCTTCCAAGAAGATGAACTGCCTGAAGATCAAAAGATTTTCATTGAAGTGAACGCAGAACTTGCTGAGATTTGGCCTGTGCAAACAGAAGTAAAACCAGCGATGGATGATGCGGAAAAGTGGAATGGTGTGCCTGATAAGTTGGCAATGCTAGAAAAGTAATTGTTGAAAAGAACTCAAATAAAAAGGCGTACTGATTTAATCAATACGCCTTTTTTAATATCTGAACACTGTCGATTGGCTAGTTAGCTTAGAGGTCTAGCTATGCTGACGACGCATGTTGTCGAGAATAATGCCTGTCGCCATTGCCACGTTCAAAGACTCTGCGCCGCCGAATGCTGGAATCGTAATCTTATCAGTCGCGTATTTAGCCGCGTGTTCACGGATGCCGTGAGACTCACTGCCCATCAATAAAATGCCGTTAGCAGTAAACTCAGTCTTATGAACACTTTCGCCTTCTAAGAAAGCACCGTAAACCGGTAGGTTCGCTTGCTCTAAGTAAGCTGGTAAGTCTGTTTGGCTTACGTGTACGCGGCCAAAGCTGCCCATAGTCGCGCTGATCGTTTTAGGGTTGTATGGGTCTGCGCAATCGCTGCTCGCAACGATATGCTTGATGCCGTACCAGTCTGCTACGCGAATAATCGTACCTAGGTTGCCAGGGTCTGAAACGCCATCAAGCGCAATCATCAGTCCTGTTGCTTCTGGTAGTTCAAACGTTGGGATCTCAACAACCGCAATCGCTGCGTTGTTACTGACCAAAGTGCTCGCTTTGGTTAGATCATCCAGCGAGGCTTCAACACAATCAAACTCAATCAGTGAAGCATGATTTTCAGATAAGAAATCAGCGGTAGCAAAGACATTCTTCACCACTAAGTCACTATTGAACAGCTCAAGAACGTTCTTTTCACCTTGAACTAGAAACAGGCCGTGGGCTTTACGTTGTTTCTTTTGACCCAAAGCACGAAGGAGTTTTAATTGGTTTTTTGAAATCATGTTTTTATCCTAGATATAAGCCCGCGCATTATAGAGCAAAGGTTAGCGAACCAAAAGCGTGATAGCTCAATGCGATCCATATAAAAAGCAAAAGCGATCCACTTAAAAAAGAAAAGCGCACTAAATAGCGCGCTCTTATGGGATTTACTTACTTAAGTTAAGCTGAACTGACAGCCTAATACGGAGCAGGGTAGCGCTTAAAGACTGTGTTGATATCAGTCAGGATCTCTTCTGATAACGGTTTACTGAAAGCGGCTACGTTCTCTTTTAGCTGCTCCATGGTCGTTGCACCAATGATAGTGGACGTCACCCCATCAACTTGATTACACCAAGCCAATGCCAGTTGGCTTGGAGTGAACCCGTGAGCATTCGCCACTTCAACATAGCCTTTAACCGCTTCATTGGCAGATTCAGTATCACGAAAAATGCCTTTACGTTGCATGTAAGTCCAACGGCTGCCTTCCGGTCTTGCGCCATCGATGTACTTTCCACTCAACATGCCTGCAGCTAAAGGTGACCATGGCAGGTAAGCGACATCTTCATGCACACAGTTCTCAATCAGATATGGCCAGTCTTTTGCGTGCAACAAGCTAAATTCATTCTGAATCGAAACCATACGTGGCAAATCGTGTTTCTCGCTCAGCTTGAGGTATGTGTTAATGCCCCAAGTAGAATCATCTGAAAGCCCGACATGGCGAATTTTCCCCGCCTTAATGCAGCTTGCCAGTGCTTGTAGGATTTCCAACATCTCAGCTTCATGCTGCTTTCGGTCAATATCACTGAATCGAATGTGATTCGGGAAATGCTTACCAAAGTGAGGCGTTGTACGATTTGGCCAATGAAGTTGGTAAAGGTCGATATAGTCTGTTTGTAGGCGTTTTAATGATGCGTCAACGGCTGCGATCACCGCTTCACCCGTTATCGGGCCGCCATCTCGAACCCAAGGAAGCCCTGGCCCGGCAATTTTGCTCGCAATGATCAACTCTTGTCGACGCTGTGGGTTACGCGATAACCAGTTACCAATGATCGCTTCTGTTTTTCCGTAGGTATCTGGAGAAGGTGGAACCGCGTACATCTCTGCAGTATCGATAAAGTTAATACCTTGGCTTAATGCGTATTCGATCTGTTGGTCGGCTTGCTGCTGCGTATTTTGTAGCCCCCAAGTCATGCTGCCAAGACAGATACGGGAAACGGGAATTTGACTACTTCCTAGCTTTGAATATTCCATTGAATTCGGGGTTCCTGTGGTTAGGTTCTCTGGTACTCGCATTATAGTTTTGAAAAGAGGGCGAGTGAGGAATGAAAACGAATATGAATTATTAGCACAAAATGACACGACAAGGTATGGCATCGGGGAGTTTAGTGAGTCATTTCTCAGCGCTGCAAGCTAGTGTGTGCAATGCGTGAAAATACATTCGCGAGAAACTATGAGCCAATTGGTGATCGAGAAGTGAAGAACAACAAGCAATGAGCGAAGGTTTAATGTTCAGCTTGTTTGGGAGTGGGGGAGAGGAGAACAGATCAAAAATAAAAAAAAGCTCTACCGGATAGAGCGTAGAGCTTTTTTATAGGGGTCTTAATAGTGCTAGGTATTCATTGAGTTACGAGGTCGCGTTTGTGTCTAATCCACCCTGGATCTGCGCCTGTCTTAGAGCTTCCTGCCTTTGAACTTCTTTCTCAGTTAATACTGGTCGAAGCGTTTCCTCAGAGGCTTGAGGAGAGAAAATGAAATATTTATTAATCGTCATAACTGTGTCTCCGTGTAACGTATGACAGATTCTGCATCAAGGATAAATTGTGATCATCATCCACTTTGTACTTTTGTTAGGCTGAGAGCGGAGGGCGTAGAATGCGTACAAAGCGATCTCTTATCATCCGTATGCAATGTTGAACTGACGAAACCCTCTGTTTTCAAGTATAGGAAGCGCATCTAATTTCGCACAATAATGATTTAGAGCAATTACATACATGGTCAGGGGCGTAAGATGAAAACCCTCGCTACTGACTCTGTGCTCGTATTTATTTAACGATGTATCACTTATCGACATAATAATTAAGTCAGTAAATCAATTACTTAATCCATGGTGAGATGAATTATGGAAAAGCTTGTAGAACGTTTTCTGAATTACGTTACTTTTGATACCAAATCCGATCCTTCTAATCAGCAATGCCCAAGTTCACCGGGTCAAATTACCTTTGCTGAAGCCTTAAAGTTAGAATTGGTGGCATTAGACTTAGTTGATGTGTCTTTAGATGACAATGGATACTTGATGGCGAAACTGCCGTCGAATGTCGATTACGATGTGCCTGCGATTGGCTTTGTGGCGCACATGGATACCGCTCCTGACGCATCAGGCGCCAACGTGAAACCACAAGTGATTAAAGATTACCGAGGTGGAACGATTGAATTAGGGGAAAGTGGCGAGAGTTTGAACCCAAGCCAGTATCCAGATCTTGATTCTTTACATGGTCACGACCTGATTACGACTGACGGCACAACTCTGCTTGGTGCCGACAACAAAGCGGGCATCGCTGAAATCATCAGTGCAATTGCTTACCTGAAAGCGAATCCAGACATCAAACACGGCGACATCTGCATTGGTTTCACGCCGGATGAAGAGATTGGTCGCGGTGCGAACCTGTTTGACGTTGAAAAATTTGGCGCCGAGTGGGCGTACACCATCGATGGTGGCCCAGTAGGGGAGTTGGAATTTGAGAACTTCAATGCCACGAGCGCCGATGTTATCTGTCATGGCGTGAACGTTCACCCGGGCACCGCAAAAGATAAAATGGTGAACTCGATGAACATTGCAGCGCAATTCCAATTGATGATGCCTGCGCAAGAAACACCAGAGTGCACAGAAGGTTATGAAGGCTTCTACCACCTGAAATCGGCGGAAATGGGTGTGGCTCGCTCTGAACTGGGATACATCATCCGTGATTTTGAACGTGAGGGTGTAGAAGCGCGTAAAGCATTCATGCAGCAGAAAGTCGATGAGCTGAATGAGCGCCTTGAGAAAGGCCGTGTTGAGCTGGTGCTAACCGATAGCTACTTCAACATGAAAGAGATGGTTGAACCGCATCAACATATTATTGAATTGGCCAAGCAGGCGATGATTGAGTGCAATGTCGAGCCAATGGTTAAACCAATCCGAGGTGGTACAGACGGTGCTCGCTTATCTTTCATGGGGCTACCATGTCCGAATATCTTTACTGGCGGTTACAACTTCCACGGTATTCATGAGTTCATTACCATTCAAGGCATGGAGCAAGCGGTAAAAGTGATTGTTGAACTGTCACAACGTACAGCAACGCATTACCAAAAATAGAACATCAGAGCGTTATATCTCTTTGTATTTTTGAGAGTATTCAATAATACTCTCTTTAAGCATAAGGGAGTACGCGATGAAAAAGTTAGTTTTACTTTGCACCCACTTAGCCGTGGGTGCTGTTGGTTTTGGGCTAGGTGTTTACGCATTGCCTATCTTGATTGAGCCTGATTCTCCTTCCTCAAGTTCTGTTGAAGCGATCAGTGAGCAGGCTATCTACACGGGCGAGTTCACTAAAGATCGACAAGACAGTGACTTCTTGCACTGGGGAGAAGGCATCGTCTCAGTATCCGAAAGTGCGATCGCTTTTGAAGGTGAATTGGCGCCGGGACCTGATTACAAGGTTTATCTCTCGCCTAAGTTCATTGAAACCGAGCACGCTTTCAATGACAGCAAGAACGAGTTATTGAGAGTCGGAGATGTGAAAACATTCGACCGCTTTATGGTTGAGCTTCCCGAAGGTACTGATCTTAATCGATTTAATACGGTTGTGATTTGGTGTGAAACTTTTGGCCAATTTATTACTTCTGCCAAGATAAAATGATAGCCTTACCAATAGCTGATTTAGGCACGTAAAAAAGCGCTCTATTTTTGAGCGCTTTTTCATAGCGAAGTCTCCGCTAATCGTTGTAAAGCTCGTCGTTGTAATGCTAAGGAATAAGTAATGGAAAAAGTGTGGCAAGTAATTGATTTTCTACTCGCTCATAAGTTTATTTTTAGTGCGTTGATTATCACTATTATTTTAATCATTCGCCGAATCACCTTATCTCAAATAAGAGGTGATGTTGCTTTCCTTAGTGAAGACCAACGTAACTGGATGTCACGAACCAAAAACGGCACATTCGCGATTATTGTTGCGACGTTATTTGTGCTGTGGAAATCCGAAATCAGCGAGTTTGCGCTATCTGTCACGGCCATTGCTGTTGCGATAGTAGTGGCTTCAAAAGAGATCATTTTGTGTTTCACCGGTTCTATTCAGCGTGCGAGTTCTCGTTCATTTAGAATCGGCGACTGGATCGAAGTGGGTAAAATCAGCGGTGAAGTGATTGAGCACAATCTGATGGCGACCGTGATTCAAGAAATCGATTTGTATCATGGGCAATATCACTTCACTGGCAAGACAGCCACGCTGCCTAATAGCATGTTCTTCACTTATCCGGTTAAGAACCTCAACTTCATGAAGCGTTATGTTTATCATAACTTTTTTGTGACGGTGAAAGACTTTGTAAACCTATACCCTATGCTGTCGGGTCTTATTGTGAAAATTGAAGAGCATTGCGAAGAGTTTATCGATGTTGCTCGCCGTTACAACGGTGTGATCGAAAAGCACGCTGGTGTTGACCTTCCGGGTTCTGAGCCTCACATCCATATCACAAGCAGTTCGACAGGTGAGCAAGAAGTCCATTTTATGATTTTCTGTCCAACCGAGAAGGCGGTTCATCTAGAGCAAGAGATTCGTAAAGATTTCATGGAAGCATACGCTGAAGCATTTCCTGTCAGTGCTTAATCCTGCAGTCCGCTGAGCCCCAAACAAAAGAAAGCCGAGAGCGATAATATCGACTCTCGGCTTTTTTGTTCTAACTATCTGTTCGTTTAATCTAGGTCAGCCAGTGGCAACCAATCGACTTTTACGCCTGCTTGTTCAAACATATCTTGGCTCACTTTGATTTTGTCTCCCCAGCGAGAAAGAAAGTCTTCACTTTGCTCTGGGCAGTGAACCGCAGAAATACCGGTTTGGATGATTTTCGCTGCGCAGTTTGGGCAAGGGAAGTGAGTCACCCAGATTTCACAGCTGTCCAAATCACGCTTGGCGAATAAGATCGCATTTTCTTCAGCGTGAAGTGTCTTGAGGTACTTCATCTCTCTGTCATCAGTATCCGCACTATCAGACACGCCATGTGGGTAGCCATTAAAACCAACAGAAACAATGCGGTTGTGCTTAGTGATTACGGCGCCGACTTGAGTTGAAGGATCTTTACTCCAAGAACCGACCAATTCCGCCATTTGATAGAAACGTTTAGCCCATTTTGAAATCATGAGAATTCCTTAACAATTAAATGTGAATGCTTATCTGTCTGACAATACATTATGTTAGACAATATCCATAGAGAACAAAAGCTGAGAGATTGATTTACTTAGGAATTGTAGCGTGTTTGTAATCACTTTATAAGCACTTGGTTTCAATTAACATATTGATACACTTTGGCCAGTTATAATTGATATTCCTCGGACATTTGAAGCAATTGTGTTACGTAACTTTTATGCTGTTCAATTTCTCATAAGTGACGGTATAACCATGCGTAAAAAGTTAATCCTTACGGCTCTTGCAAGCTCTCTTATTCTTGCTGGATGTGGGCAAGATGCTCAGAATGCCAAGCAAGCGCCTTTACCTCTCGTAGCTGTACAGGATGTTAGCGTCGTTTCTCACCAACAAAGTAAGTCGTACATCGGTCGTATTGAAGCCGTTGAAGACACGGCAATTACTGCACAAGTTTCTGGCTACCTGCAAAGCCGCCATTTCAAAGAAGGCCAAATGGTTGAAAAGGGTCAATTGCTTTATTCGATTGAACCTTCTTCGTTTGAAGCCGAAGTAGCAAGCGCAAAAGCGTCTGTTGCTCAAGCGAACGCGAACCTTAAGAAAGCCGAGCTTGATTTTAACCGTGGTAAAAACCTACTTCCGAAAGGCAGTATTTCTCAATCAGAATTCGATGCATTAACGGCAAACTTATTAGGCTCTCAAGCACAGCTTGAAGCCAGCCAAGCTCAGTTAAACGCCGCGAATGTCCAACTTTCTCACACCAAAATTATCGCGCCTTTCTCTGGAAGAATCAGTGACACTAAAGTAAGTAAAGGTGACCTAGTTTCACCGTCTTCAGGTGTTCTGACAACTTTGGTTAGCCTAGACCCAATCCATGCATCGTTCAGCATCAGTGAGCGTGAGCGTATTGAGTTAGGTATGGACCGAATTGAAGGTGACGGCAGCAGCGATTCTGATCGTGTTGAAGTGCAAATCATGCTTGAAAATGGCGAAGCATTCGAACATCTAGGTCAGCTCGATTTCTTGGGCAACCGTATCAACCTAAACACTGGTACGATCGCGATGCGCGCTATTGCCGATAACCCAGACCAGCAATTGCTTCCTGGTCAGCACGTTCGTGTTGATCTGCGTGAGAAGCAATCTATTGATGTCGTAACCATTCCTCGCCGCGCGGTTCAAACCGACCTTGAAGGCGACTTTGTTATGGTGTTAGTTGAAGGCGAAGCTGCTCCTGTGGCTGAGCGTAGAAACATCGAAATGGGTCGTCAGGTTGAAGGTGGTGTGATTGTTCATTCCGGTCTGGAGAAGAATGACACAGTGATCACTCAAGGCTTACAGCGTGTGCGTAATGGTATGTCCGTTCGCATTCAACCTGCTGCTGAAAAAGCTGACTAAGGGGCTTATTTATGTTGAGTCGTTTCTTTATTCAAAGGCCCAAGTTTGCCCTTGTCATATCCATAATCTTAACGCTGGCGGGTGCGATTTCTCTCGCTATCTTGCCAGTGGCGGAATATCCAAAAATCAGCCCGCCTTCTGTAAGTGTTACCGCATTCTACACAGGTGCAAGTGCTGAAGTAGTAGAACAGGCGATAGCCGATCCCATAGAAACGTCGGTTAACGGCGTTGAAGATATGATCTACATGTCTTCTAAAAGCGCTAACGATGGTTCATACAACCTTAATGTGACCTTTGATGTTGGTACTGACCCAGATATGGCTCAGGTCAACGTTCAGAACCGAGTTGCTCAAATCGAATCGAAGCTTCCGCAAGAAGTTCGAATGGTGGGTGTCACCGTTAAAAAGCGTTCACCAGACCTTTTGATGGTATTGAACTTCTATTCGCCAAACGGTGAGTACGACGATCAATTCTTGATCAACTACGTTAACCTAAACATTAAAGACCAACTGGCTCGTGTGAAGGGCATCAGTGAAGTTAACGTGTTGGGTGGTGGTGAATACGCGATGCGTGTTTGGTTAGATCCTGAGAAAATGGCTAACCTCAATATCACCACTTCAGACGTGAATCGCGCGTTGGCAGAGCAGAACGTTCAAGTTGCTGCAGGCCGTATTGGTGCTGCACCTTATAACAACGCACAAGAAGTGCAGTTCAACTTGGTAACAAAAGGCCGATTAGAAACAGCTGATGAGTTTGAAAATGTTGTTCTTCGTGCAACTCAAGACGGTTCAACGGTTTACTTAAAAGACATTGCACGTGTTGAGCTTGGTAAAAAGTTCTACGACGGTAATGGTAAATACCGTGGTCAAGATGCGTCGATCGTAACGCTGTCACTTCAATCAGACGCTAACGCGCTGGAAAGTGGCAAAGCTGTGATGGCGATGCTGGAAAACTTAAGCAAGAACTTCCCAGAAGGCGTGGCGTATGAAGCAAGTTACGACACTACACTGTTTGTTGCTGAGTCGATCAAAGGGGTAGTAAAGACCTTAATCGAAGCCATCTTGCTGGTTATTGCGGTAACGTACCTGTTCTTGGGTAGTGCGCGTGCAACCTTGATTCCTGTAGTTGCGATTCCGGTATCTTTGATTGGTACGTTTGCCATCATGCAGATGACGGGTTTCACCATCAACACGGTAACCCTGTTTGGTTTGATACTAGCGATTGGTATCGTAGTAGATGATGCGATCTTGGTTATCGAGAACGTTGATACCACAATGGCTAAAGACCCAACCATTTCACCGCGTAAAGCCACGCTTATTGCGATGAAAGAAGTAACGGGGCCGATCATTACGTCGACCTTGGTTCTACTTGCGGTATTCATCCCTGTTGCAATGCTTCCTGGTATTACTGGCATCATGTACCGTCAGTTCGCTCTGACTATCTGTATCGCGGTTGTTATCTCTTCAATTAACGCATTAACGCTATCACCTGCATTGTGTTCACTGGTTCTTAAGCAGGGTGGTGGTAACACGGCGCGTTGGTACCAAGCATTTAACCGTGGTCTAGAGTCTGTTACTAACAAATACGGTCAAGTGGCTGGCTTCTTAGTTAAGAAAGGCGTTCTGCTGTTCACTTTCTTCTTTGTGGCTTTGGCGGCTGTGACTTATTTTGCGAAGACAACGTCTACGGCGTTTGTACCTCAAGAAGATAAAGGCATTTTGCTGGTTAACGTTCAGCTTCCTGACGCGGCATCCTTGTCTCGAACCGAAGAAGTGACTAAGCAGCTGCTTGAAATGGTTGAACAAGAGCCGGGTGTTGATGGCGTAACACTGGTTAACGGCTACGCATTTATGACGGGCGCTTCTGCGTCGAATGGAGCGTCAATGTTCATCAAGCTTCACGATTGGGACATGCGTAATGCACTGGATGGTCAACACTCTGCTCAGGCTATCTCACAGCGTATTAATGGTCGTGCTGCGACTGAACTTCCTCAAGCTGTCGTGTTTGCGATGGGGCCTCCAGCAGTACCGGGTATGGGTGCAGCGTCTGGTTTTGAATTCGTTCTTGAAGATACATTAGGTCGTAGCCGAACTGATCTAGCGATGGTTATGAATGACGTGATTGCAGAGGCCGCTAAACAGCCCGAGATTTCACATACATTCAGTACCTTCCGTGCCAATGTACCGCACTACTATGTCGACATTGACCGTGAGAAAGCGCAGCAATTAGGTATTCCGTTGTCGGAAATTTTCCAAACACTACAAGGTAACCTTGGTTCGTTGTACGTGAACGACTTCACCATGTTTGGTAAGAACTTCCGCGTAACCATGCAAGCTGACAGTGAACACCGTAGCAGCATGGACGACCTACAACGATTCCACGTTCGTTCGTCTAATGGCGAGATGATCCCGTTAAGCACATTGGTGACTTACGACCAGATCTTTGAACCAGATGTAGCATGGCGTTACAACATGTACCGCAGTGCCGTGATTCAAGGTCAACCTGCAGAAGGTTACTCAAGTGGTGATGCGATTGCGGCAATGGAACGCGTAGCTGCAGAAGTATTGCCTCAGGGGTATCAGTACGAATGGACAGGCATGGCTTACCAAGAAGTACTAGCAGGTAACCAAGCGATCTTTGCTTTCGCACTGGCTCTGATCTTCATCTACCTGTTTATGGTGGCTCAATACGAGAGTTGGACAATTCCGATTGCGATTATCCTCGTGGTACCTGTCGCAACCTTAGGCTCCTTCTTGGCATTGAATCTAACGGGCACTCCGCTGAACCTTTATGCACAAATAGGTTTGGTTCTCTTGATAGCCTTGGCCGCGAAGAACGCAATCTTGATTGTGGAATTCGCAAAGGTAGAGCGTGAAGAGAAAGACGCACCGATTGAAGATGCGGCGGTGAAGGGCGGTACTTTACGTTTCCGTGCTGTGAACATGACGTCTTGGTCGTTCATCTTAGGTATCTTCCCGCTTATCTTTGCTGCGGGCGCAGGTCACGTGAGTCAGAACTCTTTGGGTATTTCACTGATCGGCGGCCTGTTATGTGTGTTACTGGCGGGTACGTTCCTAATCCCTGGCTTCTACGCATTCGTGCAACGTAAGCGTGAGAAAGCACACGGTGGTAATACCAAGCTGGTTCCGCTTGATGACGAATAGAGGATTGAGTGTCTTGTAAGATTCGTCTCTTACAAGACCAACCCTCGGAAAACTAATTCCTTGTAAAAACTAAGGTTTAGCATTGCGCTAAGCCTTTTTTTTGGTTCATCGCG
>NZ_JBFRJM010000018.1:0-57459 GCF_041468865.1 Vibrio sp. 10N.286.52.C3
CAATTAGGAAACAAAGCCTCTCTATAATACACGTTCAATATTGATACCCCAATCATCCAAAATAGTGATTTGTTTTTTGCGTATGGCACCAATTTCTGACTCTCGGAGTAAGATAGCGTAAATGATAGTGAGAACAGTTAAATCTCTAAACCTCAGAGGATTTTGGATGTTGCCCACGCGTCCATGTGCTTATTTAAATGGATTTGGCTTGTAAAACAATTAGTTGCTCCCCAGTCATTTTTATTTCATCGCTTGAGAAGCAAGGTGGAGATGGTTTTCACTGATAGGTTCTTGGTGGGGTCGTTAATTTCCATTATTTTATGAAACAAACTAAATTGAGATCGATACTGTCGAGAGAGTTGATTTTCTTAGTAACATGATGCTTTTTATCCATGTGAATACTCCCCCTAACACATAATGTGATATCACCAAACGTACACATGATTGAGACACTTCAACCTGAAAATGGGTGCATGCGCACTGTAGTACCTCATGGCGTACATCGGCAAAAGGTGAAATCCGCAAAACAACTACAACTGATTGAAGAGAACCTGCTAGATACCGTGATTGGTTTACCTGAAAATCTATGCCACTGTATGGGTGCAACAAATACTGAAAGTCGAAATATGGCTACCACAAACGTTCGCTGTCAGAGACAGTAATACATCGATAAAAAAATGTTGGGTAACACTTTGAGCTTAAGAAGTTACAACGCCCGAACAGGAAAAACATACGTAATGGTTAAGCGTGAACAAGACAACCGAGCTTGATAGACCTGAAACAATTTTAAGAAAATAACGCTATCACTCTTAGAAAGCTGGGTAATTGTTCAGAAGACTCAGGAGACAAAGCCTCACAAACCATGAGGCATTTATCTTCATTGTGCTGCGAGGCATATCGTCTTGTGGTTTCCGGTTAAAGCATCATTATCCCCATCATGTGGAATAAATACATCAATGTTGACGACGAACGTTTGACTTTGATCTTCTTACCTTGTTGTGTGTGAGGGTGAATTAACTCTAGCCTGATTGCCCCTCGACTTTTTTTACTGCGCCCTGAAGGTTTCCGCTCCGAGTAGCTTGATATTCCTTTTGTAGCTAAACGCCACTCTTCACGCTGAATACTTTTCTCAACAAACTGAGTGGCGGCTCTCCAGTGCGCTTTTGGTATAAACGAGTGACATGCCTCAACAAACAGCTCTAACCGGTCGGGTGAGTTAAAGTAGACCCCAGATCGTGAAGAGCTGGTATGTTGAAGCGCATATTTTATAGCATCCAGAATTGCATGGCGTTTGGAGTCGTCTTTCAAGGCCTCGTTTAACTTAGAAGCATATTGATTTAAGCGCACTTGCTCTGCTTCTGTTTTGAGTTGAGCCGGTAACAGCTTGTCGATACGAGCACTTGTAAAGTGTCGTCGGTACTCTGTGCCTTTCGATTCAGTAGCATAGCTTTTAATTTCCACAGCATTCTTAATCCACTTATCAACAGTCCTCTGTTTCAGTCTGTATTTAGCGCATATATCGCCCACTTGGAACCCTTTGTTATAAGTAGTCAATGCTTGATAGCAAATTGGGATCGAGATGACTTCATTGTCGGGCATCATTAGTGAGAGTGCCGGAACTTTCCCTTTCTCTATTTGGGTTTCTAGATATTTAACGCGAAGTTTGCGAATTAGGTAGGCGCTAGATTCTTTCAAGATCTGATTATTATTTGTATCGCTTGCTGTATTTTTGGGTAGTAAACCTAAATAATGCGCTTCTTTTTTGGTTATTGGTGAATAGTCAGCCAGGCTCAATTTGTGTGCCACGATCCAGTCTGAGAAGTGAAAATAGTGCATAAAGGTCATAGCTGGAGATTCATGTCCTGCAAATGCAGCAATAGCATCGTAGCCAGTCATCAGCGAACGGCCAAATACCGTAGCCTTAATTTTCTGCCTCTGTTGTTCATCATATGGAATGAGTTGATTTGGTATAGGGTGATTGTCAGGTAGCTCCAAAAGGAGTTGAAGTTTGCTGAGACACGCGTGTCTGAGGTGATGGAACACTAAATGATTATTTAACGATAACGCTTTTAGAAGGCAACCGATGAGATGTGATACATCGAATGTACTAAATGGTAAATTGGCATGACCTAAAGAGAAAAAGGGCTTTGTTTTCGACGTTTGTTGTTCAAATTTCAGATGGAAGTATTTGTTAATTATGTCTTCTTCGTGATCTAACAGCAAAGGGTGCAATGGCACCTTCCTTAAACTGCTGGCAGTTTTATTTTCACCTAAATAACTTGAACGAATGGATAACCAACCGATATTGGAATGCTCAATATCTTTCATCCGAAGCTTTCTTATTTCAGAAATACGTAAGCCGCAGCGATAGGCAATGATACAAATTGATTGTAAGCATAACTTATCCGCGTCATCGAAATCATTGCTGGCTTCTATTGTATTAAGTAAAGCAAGGAATAGGGCTTCATCAATAAAACCCGCTCGAGTATGAGTCTGTGTGGGGTCGCAATGGAGATACTGCTCAGAGATCTGTGCAAAGTTATAGTGCTCTACTGCAAAACCATGCAGGTCCTTGAGCCTCGCTGTAAAATACTTCTGCGACTTAATCGTTGGTTGAGTCTCTATTGCGTATTGATAAATGGATTCAAGCTCATCAGATTCAAGTTTATCTAGCTGATTTTGGTTGCAGAGGTATATCCACTTCCGAGTCAAATTAGCGTGATATCTTTTAATCGTTGGAATGCCACAAGTCGTACTCAATTTATGGCAGTACCAGTCAACAATAAGCCGCTCATTCACTTGCTTAGGGGATAATTTTATCCGTTCAACCAGAGCATTTAAGTCCACCAATAGTTTTTTTTTACTAAGCTCTTTCGCTCCATTTTTAGGGTACAGACTGACTTTTAGTTCCTGATAAGTATCTATACTTGTGTCGAAGTTTCGTTCAATTTTATGTGATGTCGACTTATTGGAAGCGTGTTTCGTGGATTGTGGTGCAAAATCTTTAGCGATGGCAACCTCAGGATGGAGGATACGAGCAAGATCGCAAGTCGGTAAACTATAAGATTTGGTTGAACCAACTTGATACTCAACCAACGCCTGATTAATAGAAACGCCTTGATGCTGCTCACATACATATACCCCAGAGCAGCAAAGCTGGTTGAAGGTCAATGATAGATTGTTGCCAGTGAGCATTTTCATCAAATAGGATTCATCATTAGGAGCACACCAGTTTTCATCTTTCCAACGATGCCATGTTCTGAGTAAACCGAGCGTAACAGGATGTAAGTAGCACTGAAACTGGGTGAGTGGCTGCTCGTCAACTTTTATGTTGGTATTGAATGACCCCCCTTTTGTTAGCAATGAAACAAAGGGGGTTTCATCCCATTGTTTGAGAGCAAGTGATTTACCACTAATATATTCAATGAACGCCTTCACCACGCAAGGTGTACAATGGCCGCTATGAAAGATAAACGAAAGTACAACATTGTTAAACGACTGCGCCTGGTCATCGACAGGTTTTGATAAAAGCTGTTGGTACCAAAGTTGATAGAAGTTATGGACGCGCCATGCGTGCTGCATCCATTCTAGCGTTCTAAGCTGCTTTGGCGGTTTATTAGTGACAATATATGAGGGTGGAGTGACTTTCCAACTATATTGCTCTTGATATGATAACACCTGCTTAACTGCCCAGTTAAACGCACGTCGATAGTCTTTATGAGCTCCAAATGTCTCAGTAATGTCACTCAGATAAAGCATCCATTTGTCATGAAAGTTATCTTGAGTTGGTATGTGAGACGGGTTCGGAAACTGCTTTTCAAACAACTGCCTAGCTTTGTTTTTAACACGCTCTATCTGCTTCAATCGATTTTTCGAGCGAGCTTCTAAGCCAATTTGGTCCATTGTATAGTCTCGACTCCTATTTGTAATAAATGCTCTTCAATAGTATCTGTTACTTTTTCTAATTGTGTCCTCGATAAGGTGCTATAGGAGTGGTAACAGCGCTTTCCATTTGTAGCATGACCCATCCATGCATTGATTAAGGTTGAATCGACCCCAGTTTGACTCAGTGTTGATCGTATATGATGTCGTGCCCAGTTAGGTTGTAGAGGCCAAATATCATCTATCATCGTGGTATAATTCGACGGCGTACAAGGCAACAACTCTCCCTCTTTTTGATAAAAAAACAGATACTCATCACCATCGACAATCTGCTTGTAGCAACGGCTAAGACTTACATTGCTATTCCCATGCTCTACAATCATTTGTTCACAATATTCGAGGTAATAGCGCACAACTTGAATTGCCGCTGGGCTCAAGATCACTACTCGACTGTTGTCACCAATGCCGGACTCTTTATCTGAAATCCAGTAATCTCCCGTAGCGAGATGCATGTGACTGAGTTTGCCAAACCAGCCTGTCACTGGTCGATAGCCTGAGGATAAAGCAAGGACTAACTGAGTATAGAGTGTAACGTCATTGTGGCACTGCTCAGTGCTTAGATTGTTCCGTTGATCCTTTATTTTGGTAATGAGCTTCTCAAATAGCCATTGAAGGAGCCGATGTTCAATATGTAAAGGCGAACCTAACTTAATATTTTCAGGCTCAGAGGCAAAAATAATTAACGCATCATCACAGTGAAATTTAGAAAGAAACGTAAGATATCGTCGATACGTCTCATAGAGTTTATGACTATATAAGCCTAGATAATAAGTCGAAGGAACAGTTCGAGCGACTGCGCCGGTCAGTAAAGCGATAATTGTTGGGTCAATATTCTCGTGAGTCAGTTTCTGGTTTAAATAGGCTGAAACTCTAGTTAGCGTAATGTGAGTACCATAATTTTTATTTAGGCTCTTGAGTAAGTCGTTAAGATCGTCATCGGTTACATCAGTAAAGGTTAAACTCTGTAGTCTCTGTGTGACGATCTTGGGCAGAGGAGACCAGTACTTCTTATCCGTAACATTTAGCAAGGTACGGAGCTCTGGACGTTGATTTTGGGAAGGTAGGGTATGTGTGCGCTGAAAACCAATTAAACCTGAGAGCTTTAGTCTCTTTGTCTTCAGTTTTTTTACTTGTGCTGAAGTATTGCCCGTAATTAGCATAATGAGCAGCAACTGTGCAGATTTGGTACTTGTATTTTCTTCTTCTATTTGGGTAAGGCAAAAATTTACTACCGCTCCAATTTCATAATTAGTGCTAACAGAGGTATCGCAAGCCATAGCCATCTCTTTCTTTGCTATTTTATTTTTGACGGCTTGTGCGAGCATTGCCTCGGCAGCGTAAGATTTTGGGTTCGATGATTTGGAGGTGACGATGTTGAGAGTGCGCGTTGCATCGCCAGATTCATCTTCTCTTTGCCATTGATGATGAAACTTTATTGATGGTTGGATCTGCTGAATTTCCAACAATGAACTCGCTTCATCGTCATCCAAAGTTTTCACGTCACTGGTTTGTAGTTGACCGCTCTTTTTGAACTCTGTGGATGTGGTTTTCCGAGTGAAACCTTCACTGTGATCCAAGCTGGCTTCATAGGGACGGCGATAGTGGTTTAGCTGATTAACCACGGTTGATGGTGGAGAGTTGGTATTTTCTTCATCGACAAGTAACTGAAATTCAGCAACAAGCGATGGAAAGTCGAGGTCATGAATATCCGGTAAATAAGCCGCCATATTTTCTCTTTTACCTTGAGAAAACAGACGTACATCATCACAAATTGCTTTGATCTTAGATTGATGCGAACCAATGAAAGCTAGACGAGTAACGCACAACAGTGTTAATGCTTTATATTGCTCAAACCTAGTGGGGTCATAGGAGGTCAAAAGAAGGTTCGAGGCAAGAAATATTGGAAGATGGTGTACTCCAACGGCCTGGTTTCGATTAATGCTTTTGAAGACGTCGTGGAGGGTCCTATTCAACTTTTGATTTGCCAGCGTATTGGTACGCTGAACCAAGAGTTCAACCTCTTCAAACTCTTGTTTATATTTTGGAGCAACGAGGTTGCATAACCGTTGGACTTCTTTAGCTATTGCAATATTGTCAGCATTGCCAAAAGGGAGTAATTGTTTAAAAAATCGCTCGATATTCTTCTCTTTATACCGTTCGAAAAAGTCATCAATCATTTACACCGCCGTTTTGGTTATGAATCGGTAACAGAGTGATCGCTTTAAAAGTACTAAAGCGGGCATCAAAGTCATGCACCTGCTGGTTAGATATCATAGGGGAGACCAATCAGCAATGTTCAGTTTTTAATGCCAGAGAGATCACTTTTAGCCTTCTGTTGTAGTAGTGAGAAAATTGTAGGAACTTCTTCTTGAACTAATAGCTTATCACCTTCGGCTTTTGAGTACTGTTGGGCAAGTGTGCTGCGTGACAGATGCATAATTTCTGCAAAACAAGATTGAGATAGCTTGTTTTTACCAAAAAAAGAATTGAGGACTGATTTTGGAGCAGACTCATTCAGTGCTCTGCGAGTAAGTTCTAACTGGTGTGGATCTAGTGACGTTAGTAGTGAGCGAATGACGGCGGACCATGCTTTTTGAGCAATGTCTTTATCTGCCAAGTTACTATGAATAATTACTTCACATACAGATAGATTGAGTTCTGCAAGAGAAAAACTAATGAACTCGAACCCAGAAACGATTTGAAGATGATTAGACTCAAATACCCCCTGCAGTGGTAACCCCACGTTTAAATCAATTAGAGCCTGACGTTCCATTTTCGCCTTATTGACCAAAAGCGTACTCTGATTAAAAAATTCAAATGCTGGAAGTGCATACGGATGGATAGAAAATTCTAAGTACTTTTTCTGCTTAGATCCCAGTATTTTTGCCATTTTGTTCACCTCATTCGAACTATTAATGTACAAATACTGTACATTAATGGAAACCTAAAATGAGAAAAACATGATATTAAATGGTAGTAAATGTGAGGATATCTACAAAATAACACCAATTAAATAATTGATATTGAATAATTTTATGTAAAAACCAATATAAAAAAGTGTGAGGGTATAATCCTTATAATCTGATGATTTGTACTAAGCGATTGGATATCCTGCTTCTTATTGCGTTGCTCGCTGAAATCTTGATGTGCTGTAATGGCCTCATTGCAATACAAGCCAAGTGGCATTTCGGCTTCCAAGCCAACAGCATTTGTAGTGATACGGTGAATTTGGTCACTTAATTAGAGGTGATATCATCACCTCATAAGGTAACAGGTGACATTATGACAAAACGTACAAGACGACTGTTTAGCGCAGAGTTTAAGTTAGAAGCGGCGCAGTTAGTCCTAGACCAAAACTATTCCGTGACTGAAGCAGCCCAAGCCATGAGTGTAGGTAAATCCACGATGGATAAATGAGTTCGCCAATTAAAAGAAGAGCGCCAGGGAAAGCACCGAAAGCTTCACCTATGACCCCTGAGCAAATAGAAATTCGGGAATTAAAAAAAAAGCTGGCTCGTCTTGAAGAGCATAATGAAATACTAAAAAAAGCAACGGCTCTGTTGATGTCGGACTCACTGAACAATTCTTGATAATCAAGAAACTCAAGCAGATCTACAACATAAAAACACTATGCGAAGTCTTCAATGTTTATGCCAATAGTTATAACTATTGGCATAAACGCCTAACAGTAATCAATGCTGAAGCTGTAAAACTTCGCAACTTGATGAGCTAGGCTTACGCCGCAAGCAATGGCTAAGCGGGAGCGAGAACCATTGCAGATATAGTCACAAATCAAGGCGAAAAGCTGAGCCGATACCGAGTAACAAAGCTGATGAGAACACTTGGTTTAGTGAGTTGCCAAGAACCAAAGCATCGTTACAGAAAGGCTTCACAAGAACACATTGAAATTCCAAATCACTTAAGTCGCCAGTTTTCGGTTACCGTCCCAAATGAATTTTTGGCTGGTGATGTTACGTATATTTGGACAGGTAATCGGTAGATGTATTTAGCGGTTGTTATCGATCTTTTTGTCCATAAAGTGATTGGTTGGTCGATGTCGTTATCACCTGACTCTCGACTAACAGGCAAAGTGCTTTCGATGACTTATGAGTCTCGTGGAAAGCCTAAAGGTGTCATGTTCCACAGCGATCAAGGTAGTCACTATACCTGTCGTAAATACCATCAATTATTGTGGCGCTTTCAAATAAAGCAGAGTTTATCTCGTCGAGGAAACTGTTGGGATAATGCGCTGATGGAGCGCTTCTTTTGAAGTCTGAAAACGGATGGGTGCCAACGGTGGGTTATCGTAGCTTTGCTGAGGCTCAACAAGAAATCACTCGCTACATCATTGGGTATTACTGCCAACTCAGACCACATCAGTATAACGGCGGTCTAACTCCCACTAAACACCGCCGAGTTCTATCCATACCTTGTCTATGAAGAGATGTACGAAATCATCGGCGATATAAAATTGACTAATCCTAATATCAATGGGAAATGTTCAAAGCTCAAAGGTTCACACACAATGCAGGACTAGGGAAATGATGAGGGGCCCCTTCAACGCCGAGCCTTATTGTAAACCGCCCAGTTAGATCTCTTCTTTTACGCTTTACCCATGTTATCACCGGTCTATACATCACAAAGGACCTGTTCAAAGAGTTTGGAAAAACTTCAATTCATTTAAACAACAATGCCTGAACCGTTGGTTATTTTTCTTCCACCTCTTTGTTTTATAGGGAGTTATAGACATAAACCAAGAAAGAAAGTGAATGTGATGGATCAGAACATCGGCTTTGGATTTAGTTCCACTAAATTACTCAGTAAAACCAATCTGGATTACAAAAATATCGTTGGTTAAAGGTAAGTTAAGCCGAAAATTTGCCACGTATATTTTGTAATCCCCCCTATCAACTCGATACTCGTATGAAAAGTTATTGCACCTAATATCTAAAACATCATTGATAGACTACGTCTATATTACATATATTTATCAAATTCATAATTAATGATAATTTTTAGTCAAGAAAACTAAAGGTAATAATGATTTTTAAATTATTAAGGACATGTAAAAAATGATTAAAAATATACTTATCTCATTACTGTTGTTCAGCTCAACAGCTATTGCTCAACCAAAGGTATTAATGATTGGAACAAGTCATAATTCTTTAGGAGAAACCGAGCACCAAACTGGAGTTTGGCTTTCTGAGCTTAGTCATGCATACGATGAATTTATTAAGAGTAATATAAAAGTCAGTTTTGCTAGTATCGATGGCAATGGTTACCCTCTCGATCCTGGCAGTTTAGACCAAATGGATGCTAGCGCGATGAACTTTTTGTTGTCTTCTCAAACACGAGCTCTATTGAGTAACGAGAATGTGATGTCTTTGAGTCAAGCAGCACATAACGACTATGATGCCGTGTACCTGATTGGCGGACATGGAGTGATGTGGGATTTCAAGGGAAATCCTGAGCTGGATGCAATCATTTCTAATATTTATGATAATAATGGTGTGTTAGGGGCAGTATGTCACGGCTCAGCTGGCCTACTAACGGCTACTGATGAGGTTGGTAATTTGCTCATTGAAGGAAAAAATATAACCGGTTTTTCAGATGAAGAAGAAGAAAATATTAAGCTAACTAAGATAGTGCCATTTTCATTAGAACAAAGTCTAGTACAAGCTAATGTCAAATATCAGAAAACAGATAATAATTTCGAATCTTTTTCCATTATTGATGGACGTATCGTTACCGGTCAAAATCCAGCCTCTGCAACTGCAGTTGCAATAAACATGATTGATCTCTTAACGGCTAAATAGAACACAATATGTCGGATTCATTCGAATCCGGCAATTTGCCGAAAAACAGTTTTCATCAGCTTAAAAAGAGCATTAACCTGACCTATTGGACGCAACAATGCATATCAACAACCAGAATTTAACACCTTACCTTCTTTCATCCAGCGAGCAAAAATAAGATGAAACAATATAAAGCTTGGAAATATCAAGCAGATACACAAAGTCTTGTTTTAGACAAGACAGAAACGCAAGATTTAAATGCCGATGAAATCTTAGTACAAAATAAAGCGATTGGAATAAACCCTGTCGACTGGAAGTTTATCAAAACTAACCCTTTGAACTGGCCTAGCGGACATGTTCCGGGTGTAGATGGTGCTGGTGTCATTGTACATGTAGGTTCTAAGGTAGATACGAACTTAATTGGCCGTAGAGTAGCGTATCATTGTTCATTACAACGACATGGTAGCTTTAGCGAATATACGGCCCTGAATATTGAACGAGTGATGATGGTGCCTGATAACCTCTCATTTGAGCTTTTGGCAACATTGCCCTGTCCTATGCTTACTGCATGGCAAGCATTTGAAAAAATCCCCCTAACACGCCAACGGGAAGTACTCGTTGTTGGTCTTGGCGCGGTAAACAAATTTTTATCTCAGATTCTAATAAATGCTGGTTATACCGTTGATGTCATTTCTGGAAGCCTAAGTGAAGAACAAGCATTAAGTCTTGGTATAAGCCAACTTTATCGACAGTCCACGCAAATCGATAAAAAATACTTCGCTATTTTCGATGCCGTGAGTAGAGAAAGTGCAGCTAATTTAGTGCCAAAACTAAGAGCGAATGGACATATTGTATGTATTCAAGATCGCATACCAACACCAATTGATCCAGCATTTACTCGTACTATTTCATACCATGAAATAGCGCTTGGTGCATTACATGACTTTGGAGACCAAGACGATTGGCGCGTGTTGATGGAAAGCGGCGAAGAATTACTTGCGGCAATAGAAAAAGGTTGCATCGAAACTAGTACACCAACTACTTTTAAATTTCATCAAGCACTTGACGCATTAGCTTACAGTGAATCCAAAAAATCAAAAACTGTAATTACAATGAGTTAAACCATACTCCAAATAACTCTCCAACACCTTGGGGTACAGAGCTTTAACACGAGGCACTATTTAGCTTAGGTGTGCCTCTAAACTATTTTTAAAGACTATTAGCTCTTCGATATGATGAACGCATTATTATCGAGCGAAGCGAGCATAAAAAATTCATCATACAGCTCACCGCGTGAGCACAAAAACCGTGTTAGTTCGGTAACCCCAAGTTCAACGGTAGATTTAACTACAGCGGTACTTTTAGCACCTACAATAACAATACAACCGTCAAACACTACCGGCTTTGTAATTCTAAGCAGATAATGACCATATATTGCTCTGTCTCGCCTTAGTTAAGACGTATAGTAATTGGTGTTTGTTTATCTATAACAACTTCTTCCTCTAAATGTGCGTAATTCCCACATTAAGAAAATAAAGTAATGAGGTTAAAACAAGAGAATGATGAAAATTGTAGCGGTAACCGCATGTCCTACAGGTATTGCACACACTTATATGGCAGCTGATGCTTTAAATAAAACAGCTCATAAATTCAACGTTTCAATCAAGGTTGAAACGCAAGGTGCTATGGGTATTGAAAACTTACTCTCTGCGCAGGACATTACCTTGGCGGACAAAATAATGATTGTCTCAGATATTGACATAGAACAGCCGAACCGATTCGATCCAGAAAAAACGGTATTGATTCCTATGGAGGATGTTTTACTAAATGTCGAGAGAGTATTTATTAAGCACGGTCGTGTTGTAAAACACACTCGTGATGCATAACGTAGTCGTAGCTAATTTTCTGAATGAACAAATACCTTTGCTTTGTTGGCGGCTATCGGTTGCAAACTCAAACGTAATTCCCCTATTCAATTAACAAAAAAATTCAAAAGCACTAACCGTATTATCGACTTCTGAGAAGCCAAACTTCCTCAAACCGAAATTTTTTACGCCACTTCTTTTTGCTGAAAACCACTTGATGAGGTAACTAAATCTATACTAGTTGCAACTTGCCTCATCGTATTTTATCTTTTATTTACTTAGTTGCGAATTCAATCCAAGGACCCGAAATGACATACTCACAGAAACTCAAAGCAGGTGACACCTTCCCTACATTAGAAGCAACAAAATTGGATGGGACCAAAGTCAAACTAGGCCAACCTAGAGGGGAAGCAACGTGGCAAGCGGTATTTGTCTATCGTGGTCAGCATTGTCCGCTCTGCACCAAATACCTTAACGAGATTGAAAGTTACAAGCAGGCTTTTAGAGATGCTGGCGTCGATATTTTAGCTGTCTCTGGTGATTCAAAACAACAATTGGAACAACATCTAGATAAACTCGACATCAGCTTCCCGATTGCCCATAGTTTAAGCGAACAACAAATGCAGACGCTTGGCCTTTATATTTCTCTACCACGCTCTAAAGAAGAAACCGACCATAACTTTTCAGAGCCCGGGCTATTTGTCGTCAACGAATATGGGGATTTGCATGTAGTCGATATATCAAACAACCCATTTTTAAGACCTGAGTTAGGTGCATTGACTCGTGGTTTAAAATGGATTCGTAATCCAGATAACCAATATCCTATCCGAGGAACACTTGATTACTAGAAGCACAATGTAAAAAGGCAACTTAATTATAAGTTGCCTGATTCATACGTGGAGCAGCTAATCCCCGTGATAAGCAAAATTAGTCAGTGGTACCGGTGCATTTAAGTATTATGAACCGGACGATAAAGGCACTTGCAGCGCCTGTTTACACGGCGGTGCACAACTAAAACGCACCGCAGTAGCGTACAGACAACAGGTTCGCTAGGTATGTAAACCGCCAATAACTAGATCTTAGCAGAGCCGATACTTTAACAATTGGTCATTTATACAAATGTGGCAATGAATCTGACATTATAATATCAGCGTTCACAGACATTTTTATAAAATCATCATCATTGCCTTGTCCAGGGTAAGAGGCAAAGAAATGCCCTTGTTTACCATTGCCAGAAAAGTTATTACGCCATACTAAGGCATATGATAATCGACGAGTCTTTTCACTATGTAGTAAACCAGCAACAAAGCGTTCACTCCAAAAGTTTGGTTCTTTTACTCCCTCTTGCCCACCTTCTGTAAGTGCTGATACTTTTCTTTTCTTAGAAGCAAGATCCGTCAACTTTTCTAAACTCTCAATAAATTGCGCTTGTTGGAGCACCGATGACAATTTATTTGAGCCGTGTCCCAGATCCCAATAATTATCCATACCAAGTAGATCAACATACTGATCACCCGCATATCCATATAGATAAGAAGTTTTAAAATCAGCTAAGTCTAAACGGCTACGATCTGGTGAGAAGGCGAAAATGAGGTTATTCTGTTTCTTATCTATTAAGTACTCAACAGTAAACTTCCAAAGCGCTTTATATTCCTGTTCAGTTGTATGCCCTTTCCCCCACCAAAACCAGTCACCATTGTGTTCGTGCCATGGTCTAAAAACAATAGGGATCCAAATCTGTTTATTATCTTTGTCTACTTTTAAGGTTTCATTGAACGCTATAAAACTATCTAAATATCCCTTTAGCTTCTGATGATCTTTTCCACCAGGGATTACCGAACTAACATATGAATTTTTAGACCAAGAATTATGCCCATCGACTGGACTATACATATGCCATGAGATGGTATTTACTCCTCCCATCTGAAAAGTTGATTGAATATAATGACGGTAATCATTAAAACTTACGCCATCTAGATTTTTATCATTTCCTAAGCCAATACCACCAATATCAGCACCAAACACGGCAGGATAGCTTCCCGTTAACCCTTTTATATCTGAGTATAGCGGAGCTTGTTTTGTCCCCCACCAATCATTTCCATAGGCGAGTGAGTCTTCATGGCCAAATAGTACTTTACCCTCCAACCCTTGCAGGTTCTGGTATAGTTGTTTTGTTTGAATTGTTGCGTTAGGATTTATTAATTCAGCATGTGCGCTACAAAAAAAATTCGCAATAGAAAAGGCTAAAACAACATTAACTAGTTTTACACTCATAACTTTACCCCATTAAAAATCGTAACGTTACGATTGATCGGCAGTATGATTTTTTCAAGTTCAGTTAGAAAAAGCTAGAAGTAGATCATCAAATAGTTTTGATGCGTACAAGCCAACTAGATATAAATCACTAATTAATGTTAATGAAATAATATTAATTTATCGTTTTCATTTACCTTCATGTGTCTAAAATCAGTTATTTTCGTGTTCGCTAACTTATTCAAGACCTTAAGTTCCCATGATGCTAAAAACACTACAATGTAGTGCTTTATACAACCTCTGATCGCACGAACAAAAGCTTCTAAACGATTTCTTAAGTCAACAATGCATATGAACCTAACTAAACTCCATCAATCTTAATAGACTCTTACGCACACTGTGTAAGTTTAAATGAAGACTCCCTAGCAATAAGTTAGAAAAACACCAGTCTCAAATTCTCTAAACACAAAATCCATCATTTTTAACTACCAACATCAAAAGTTGAGGTATATACTATTTATTATTCCTATATGGAGGCAGAAATGGATAACCAACATACTACTACTACTTTTCAAGCGCTTAAAGTAGGTGCTGATGCCTATATTCAGCGCCGAAACCAGCGTTTACTCGCCAATCACCGTAAAGAACTACGAAACTTTACCCGGGCTGAAGCATCAACTTATCTAGGAATTGATGCGAAAACACTAGACCGCTACGTCACTGCTGCAGAAATAGACCCACGTCGCCATGAAGACTCACAATGGTCCATCGATATTGCAGAAATGTATAAGGTCCGTGATTTACTGCCTGAAAGCCTGCGTAAAGACCCTAAATTCCTGCGTAATGAAAATCAAAAGACGCAAGTTATGGTAATCCAGAACCAAAAAGGTGGTGTTGGAAAAACTGTTTCTGCCGCAACTATCGCATCAGGTTTAGCGACCGAATTTCACCAAGAGTACCGTGTAGGCTTAATTGATATGGACGGTCAAGCGACATTATCAATGTACTACGCTCCTGAAGCCGAACAAGAAGGCTACTTGTCTGTCGGTGATCTAATGATGAAAACATTTGATCTCGATGAAGGTGAAACTGTTAAACAAGTTATTTCTGAAGCCTTTCTTGAGACTACTATCCCTAATTTACGAATTTTACCTGCTGCACAAAGTGACCGAGCAATGGAAGGATGGTTCCATGAACAAGTGTTTAGTCAAACTTTAGCTTCTCCTTATTCATTACTTGACGACATCATTGATAGCGTAAAAGGCGAGTTCGATATAATCATCATCGACACCCCCCCCTCTTTAGGCTATGCGACTTTCAACGCATATTTTGCGGCAACAAATGTCGTGTTCCCGTTATCGATTACCGAAAACGACATTGATGCTACATGCTCTTACTTTAGCTATATCCCACAAGTGTGGGCATTGTTAGAAAACGCTAACCATGAGGGCTATGACTTCATGAAAATATTACTAACTAATCATCGTGACAGCTCAACGACTACCGAGTTGATGAACAGCTTATACGATCACTTCTCTCCTTATTTATACTCAAAAGAATTTAAGCACAGTGAAGCTGTTCGTCAGTCTTCTTCCCTACTCTCGACGGTATTTGACATGTCAAAAAGTGAATACCCGAAAAGCAAAGCAACCTTCCAAAGTGCGCAACAAAATAGCTATGAAGTCACGAGCCAGATCTTGCGCGATATTTTAAACGTTTGGCGTGAACAGGAGAACAAATAATGGCAAAGAAACGTGGTGGTAGTCCTCTAGGCAATGCACCTGGTTCAGCGCAAGCACAGCAATCCGCAGCCAAAGCAAACTTAGAGACTTTAACAGCGCAACTCAACACAGAATTAGAAAAAAGCGGCCAAAATACTGCCGAGTACCTGCAACAGAAATTCGGTTTAAAATCAGTAGGTCAAAAGATGGTATGGCAACTTGCATCTGGTACTACTGCGACTTTTAATGAAGTGACACTGTCATACGAGCAGGTAAAACAAAACACTCTAGTTACTTTTGATGTAAATGGACGTGATCAGTCTTTATTGAACAAAGAATCATTGGAAGATTTGAATTCGTTGGAATTTCAGCAGTTCTATCCCGCCGTTGGCCGTGAAGTAGATGGTCATATTGATGTACTTGATGGATCTCGCCGTCGTGCTTGGTTTCTACTTCAAGAAGGTCGAGTAAAAACATTTCGAATTCTCGTCACCCAAGATGAACTGTCGACTGCAGATGCCAAAGCTCTAGCTAAGCAGTTGCAAACCGCCAAAGAGCACAATCAACGTGAAATTGGATTGCAGTGTCAAACCTTAATGAATAACGGTGACCTCACTCAAGAAGATGTAGCAAAAATTTTAAACATTAGCCGTCAAGCTGTGGGTCGAGCTCTGAAAGCCGCCAGTATTGATAGTAACCTCATTACCCTGTTTCCTATCGTTAACGATTTGTCCCATACAGATTATTCTCTCTTAGCTAAAGTAATGAAAACCTTTAGCTACGACAAGAAAGCTTTGAGCAGTTTCATCAAAAAAATAGCGAATATCTCTGTCAATGCTCAGCCTGAGCAAAGCCAAGAAGATATTAAAGAAAATTTGATTTCTAACATCAAAAATCAGTTAAAAATCGTAGAAACAAAGCAAGAATCAGACAAAGCGCTGGTAACTCCTTTAGCTGAATTTGATAGTAAAGGCATGTTTGCTCGCAAAAAAGTGAAAGGTCGTAATTTTTCGTATGAGTTTGGGCGATTGTCAAAAGAAGTTCAGTCCCAATTGGATTCCGCTATTCAAGATGTATTGAAAAACAATAGCAAGAACTAGCGCCCCACTCTTCAGAAATTAGTGACGAAACTTATTAACTTATACTGTAAGTGTCAGACAGATTACAGAGGTCTAGCTTTCCGCTAGACCTCTTATCGAATAAGAGTATCGAAATATAGATACTTCAAAAACCTTCTCCCCATCAATACGAATTGAAAATGCTCCCATAGAACAGAGTGTTCAGAAAGTTGATAGCGCTATAAACTTTGAGTTCAACAGATACGAAGCAGATTACGTCTTCTGCAAAAATAACGTGCCCCGTGCCCCCTACTTCCCCCCTCTGATTCGTTATGTTTTTGGTGTAAAAATCGAGAGCTAACTAGCGGATGAAGTTCTAGTTAATATCGCATACCGCTGGTTCATTAGAATGTATCTAGCTTAGAAAATTTCCCATACCTCAATACTCAGTCAAGACCGCATTCGCCACATCAATAGTGTTGATATTTTTGAATACATTTTAACTATCATCGATATCCAAGTAATAGAGAAACCCTTATCTAAATATGCTGATATAAATATTGGTGTAGAGCGAGATGAAAGAGGAAAACAGCCACTAAAGTGAAGAACCTCAAAGTCAATATGACAGCTCCAGAGAGCGACTTCATGACACAAGGATTCATCGTTCTCTACAATAATGCCGTTATGGTCAGTATGCTCTCACCACACACACATATGTAACAGAAGGTGTTTTCAACGTCTCCCTCCTTTATACCGAACGCGTGATACATATAATCAACTATCAATTTTAGTCCACAAACATTTATTTAGAGAAACCCGAAAACAAAATTAAACGCCAAAAATTAGTTCTCATTTATTTGACATAATTCCCCTACAATTAGTCAATGCTCAGGCTGAGCATTGACAAAAAATAAAAATCGCGAGTTATCTTTATTTCAATGTTCAGCTGAAATAAACACTGTCGCGGGTATAACGATAGTACCTCTGTTGTTAACTCACAGGCCGTGAATAGCAAAAGTAGCAGCTTAAAATTAAGACGATGATCGATAACTCAGCCAAACATTTACGGTACCATCTAAAAAGTCATAAAGCTCATAAGTCCTTATGTGACTGGTGACATTTATTATCTAGATAGTGCGCACTTTGTCTGATTATGTTTAATGGTGCATATCTTATAAATTCAATGCAACCTCTTGTATTTAGAGGTTTTATCATTGAAGTATCGCGAAATGAGTAAGAATTACATTTTTCGAGAGTTAGAGTGCCAAATGACAAAGGAAGAGGTTGCAGAACTGTGTTTTAAATCTGTGAGAACCGTCACAGGTTGGGATGAGGGGAATCCTATTCCACCCGAGTGCAAAAGGCTTATGAGAATGGCAAAAGGTCGGGAACTAAGCATTAGTGAAGATTGGATACAGTTCAAAATGTTATACGACAGGATGGAGCTGCCGACTGGCCAAGTGGTGAGGCCACAACAAATACTAGCAGGGATTGCACTATTGGGGATTCAATCAGAATTAGAAATCAAAACATCAACACATTTGTTAGGGCTTGCTAGGGCCATAGCAAACATTAAGAGATAGATTTGATGGTCGTATTTATCCTAGCGTCATAAAAAGAAACCCAGCGTATGAATGAAAAACTCCAAGCGTTGGGTTTCAATCCAAACCATTGGCTAAGCAGACGCCCATAGAAGAATTAGATTCAAATATTTTGTGAGCAACAAGCACAAAAAACCTATGCTGAGAAATAAGTCTCTAAGATTAGATAACCATACTGCACTTTTTTGTTTAGATTTTAAAACCAAATTATTCTCATCGATGATCTCTTTAAAAATTTTAACTTCTAAAGACGCGCTTCTAATGTCTATAATATCACCAGTTTCGGCATTGTATTTTTGGCCTGGCATTTGCAATGCTTCAGTTAGAGCTCCACGCTTTTCAATCAGACTTAACACATTAAAATTCAAAGACTTTATGGTTAAATCAAACTGAAGGCGAAAGTAACCAAACACAATTGAAATGAACAGTGCTGTAAGCGCAACTAATTGAACAGTACCAACATTTAAACCTAGTTGTACTGGTATAAAATCTTTTCCCAAGTATGCAAACAAAGCGATTGAAATTCCAAGCACAAAGTAGTCAAACTTTTGCATAGAAACAGATACCTCTTTGAATACTTCAACACTTCTATTTGTCACAAATCTCTCCATTTTTTTTCAAATTGATTGATAAATTATCGCACAAGGGTTATACCATTTTGATTCTTATCGTGACCTAAAGCCATTAAATCATAGACTTCTCGAATGCTGAATATGTTGACAAAGGGTACGAATAATGAAGAACTATTTGAATTTAGAATGCCAAAACACTTACGTTCCCTTGGAGCTACAGCCTTATATAAAACTTCGATAAAGAACCCTTCAAAAAGTAAACAAACTGAAACATTAGTAGGGTTACTGTAAGTTCGACAAAATGGTGAAACTATTAGTTCTTTAATAGTTTGAGGTGTAAATGTTGGATGTATACTCATATC
Organism: Vibrio sp. 10N.286.52.C3; assembly: GCF_041468865.1. Lineage (NCBI taxonomy): Bacteria > Pseudomonadati > Pseudomonadota > Gammaproteobacteria > Vibrionales > Vibrionaceae > Vibrio > Vibrio sp. 10N.286.52.C3. The sequence goes on from NZ_JBFRJM010000018.1 coordinate 19,170, forward strand.
CTGAACACGCTGTACCTTGATAGTATACTTGCTATTAGGAACGTCCAAGTCATTAAGCAATACTAACCTTATATATTCAAGGTCTTGAGGAAGCATTGATGTGTTGTCATAAGCCGGGTGCGTTGATAATACAGAACGCCAGATTATTGAAAGAAAGTATTTTTTTAGCAAGCCTTGATCAACGTTATTGAATGTAACACCAGTTTTGGAAATCTTTGCAGAGTATTTCCCTCGAAGTAAATTGACCGCATAGGTCTCATACCGCTTATTTAAAAGCCCCTCACAAACAGCACATAATTGATATTCAGCCCAACTATCACTTGTATAATGAACAGGAACGCTCATTTCAGCGGTTACAGAGATTGCCTTACCCGAATTCCGTCTAGTAATTTTTTTGAAAATAGTGTCTCCAATTGCGTGAGAGTTTTGTAGTTGAGAATATTTTCGACACAACTTACAGTAGCCACAATTTTTCAAATTTACCTCCATATGAGCTAGTTATTAGATAGAAAGTTCCAATATTTACTATAGGAATTTTCTGTCAAATTGCTTGTAGACTCAATTCTACTAGGTCTTTTCATTTACTAACAATTGCTAATCACTACGGAGAGAAATTAGCGCGCAAGCTTGCAACTAGAGCTGGTTATGTGAGTGCTGATAGATAGGTCGAATTTACCCCCGTGATACATGACGGGTTAATAGAAAAACCGAACTTGAAGTTGTCAATGCTCAGGCTGAGCATTGACAACTTTTTACTACCGAAGACCATATTGCTCAGTTCAACAGCAATACAAGATAGCGATACTGAAGTACAGGAGATCCAAACAATTAGTGTCTAATGAGCCCACTTCATTGGTTAAATATATAAAGTAGGGTGGGGCAGGGGATTGTTTCTTTTAGCAATCAATAGACCGATTTGAAAGGCGATTCATATACTTACACTTTATATAGCTTTACCTAAAATTGTCCTTTCCTGATCGTCTAAGGCTAAAAGCTCATAAGAACTTTAACTACACATCCAAGCGTTCGTTAAGTAACAGCATAGGTAAACGAATGCTGAAGAGAGTAAGTTGTTCCCTCTTTAAGTACACATATGTATCTGTTTAATAAGCCATTGAATGCTGTCTTGGTTATCATACAATTGATGGGTAAACATACTTAACGACAAGTTAGGAGCATCTTTCGGTAACTCGACAATACGTAAAGGAAGCATTTCTTTTAATTCTTGCGCCACTCTCAAAGGTACACACATTAAATTATTGGTTTGCGCTGTCACCATGCCACCGACCGCATAACTTTGTACAATCATTGATATATGACGCGAGTGGTGATTTTGGTGTAGCCATCGGTCAATGGGATCGGCCCCTGAATTAATCAGTGGGAGGTGTATTTGTGGCGCTTGAACAAATTCGTTTAAAGTGAGCTTGCTTTTAACACTTGAAGCCTTTGCAACAATACCAACGTAAGAGTCCGTCAACCAATGGTATCGATTGTAATATCGAGGTATGGCCTGTAAGTCGTCAACCCCCAGAATCAAATCTAATCTCCCCTGCTCAATACGTTCCATTTGCATGTTCTCAGACAAAATATCAATCGCAACGCGCACGTTCGGCGCACTTCTTTCAAAGGTCTTACCGAGTTTTGGTAGCGCATAAAACTCAAAATAGTCAATAGCTCCAATGTAGAACGTTTTCGCATCAAGCATCGGTTCAAAAGGCTTCATGCGATCAAACGCCATATCAATCGAGCTAAGGCCTTTTTGTATATCAGGCAACAAGCTTTCTAGTAAAGGTGTAGGTTCCATCCCTATGCGTGTTTTTATAAATAAAGGGTTATCGAAACGACTTCGCAGCTTCGCTAACACATGACTCGCCGCCGATTGACTCATAAACAGTTTTTGAGCGGCTTTTGACAAATTCCTTTCACGCTCTAGCACGACTAAAAGACGCAACTGATTGATATCTACATCCATAAGTTATCGAAATCCTTCATATCCAAATAAAAATTATGCACTTCCATAATAACCTAAATGGTATTAAAAATATTCGTAACAGTAAGAAATACATAAGGATTATGATGAGAAACGTCACTGTAGCAGCCACTCAGATGGCTTGTAGTTGGGATACCCAAGCAAATATTGAACATGCTGAAAGGTTAGTTCGCGAGGCCGCAGCCAAAGGTGCTCAGATCATCTTGCTGCAAGAGTTATTCGAAACACCTTACTTCTGCATAGAGATTCATGAGTCATACCATGCGCTCGCCACACAACTTGAAGAGAATGAAGCTTTTCAACGCCTTTCTAAACTTGCTAAAGAGCTTGAAGTGGTGCTGCCTTTCAGTTGGTTCGAAAAATCAGGCAACGTTAAGTTTAACTCTTTAGCCATGATTGATGCCGATGGATCATTACTCGGAACTTACCGTAAAACGCATATTCCTGATAGTGATGGGTATTTAGAAAAATACTACTTCAGCCCTGGCGATACAGGTTTCAAAGTTTGGAATACCCGCTATGCGAAAATTGGCGTCGGTATTTGTTGGGATCAGTGGTTTCCTGAAACTGCGCGCAGCATGGCTCTGCATGGTGCAGAACTTCTTTTCTTTCCCACGGCAATTGGCAGCGAGCCGAGTCAACCTGATATGGACTCTCAACCTCATTGGCAATGTGTGATGCAAGGTCATGCAGCCGCAAACCAAATTCCTGTGATTGCATCAAATAGAATAGGGACTGAGCAAGCGCAATATCGTGACCTTGAGCTCACGTTCTTTGGCTCGTCATTTATCACTGACTACACCGGGAAAATTGTCGCGAAAGCTGACCGCGAGACTTCAGGCGTGATTATTCATGAATTTGACCTCGATAATATCCAGTACCAACGCGAAGCTTGGGGGCTATTTAGAGACCGTCGACCAGAGCACTACAAACCATTACTCACACTCGATGGACAAGTGAAGGGATAAATCATGGAAGATAAAAAAATGGGGATCACTCCTCTCGCATTATTTAGCCTTTGTGCTGTATTAGTCGTGGATACTTTAACTGCATCTGCGTCTATTGGTGTTAGTTCTATTGGTTGGTGGCTATTAATTCTCGTTGTTTTTGTACTGCCATACGGTCTGATCACATCAGAGTTGAGCTCTGCTTACCCAGGTGAGGGCGGTATCTACGATTGGGTCAAAAAAGCATTTGGTTCAAACTGGGCAATCCGAACGACATGGTTCTATTGGATCAACGTAGGGCTATGGATGCCTGCTGTTTATATTCTCTTTGCCGGAATGTTTGCCGAACTGTTCGCTCCTGACCTTCCTTTATCCGCTCAAATCTTGATTTGTATTGCTCTTACTTGGGGTACTGTCTGGATATGTAATATATCTACCGACATTGGTGTGATGATCACCAACTTCTGCGCGATTTTGAAAGTCATCATCATCTCTGTACTTGGGGTAGGTGGTTTTATTTATGCTGCTAATAATGGCGTAGCGAATGAATTCAGCTTTCAAGCGATACTGCCATCTTTCGATACAGGCGTCGCTTTTCTACCTGCTTTAGTTTTCAACCTGATGGGGTTTGAGCTAGTCGCCACAATGACTAAGCAGATGAAAGACGTAAAGCAAATGCCAAAAGTCGTGTTCCTTGCCATCGCTATTACTTCTTTTCTCTACATCGCGGGCACTATAGGCATCTTAATGGCTCTTCCTGTCGATGAGATTGGATTAGTAGCAGGTATTGTCGATACACTTAAAGTTCTGTTTGGTGAAGGTCCTCTAGGACAATTCATTATTTACGTATTGGGTGTTGTCACGCTTATCACTTTTATCGGTAATATGGTTAGCTGGACGATGGGTTCTAGCCGAGCTGCCGCAGAAGCGGGTAAAGAAGGAGAACTACCTCAAATAGCCGCAAAAACGTCTGATAAACACGGTACACCCGTCGGAGCCAATCTAATAACAGGTCTCGTTTCTACCTCCGTTATCATTATCTACGCCTTCTTTGCTAACACAAATGATGAACTATTTTGGTCAATGTTTGCTTTCTCTAGTTGTGTTTTCTTGATGCCATACCTGTTTATGTTTCCAGCTTACCTTAAGCTTCGAACTACCGATGCAGATCGAACACGTCCATTTAGAGTGCCGGGTAACTTGGTGGTACAAAAAGTCATTACAACAGTCTGTTTTTTGATTGTTTTTCAGGCTGTTGTACTATTTATCTTCCCTGACATTATTTTTGGCAATATTGAATGGACCTATTCTCTACCAATTCTTACTGGTGTTCTCATTACTATTGTTGTCGGAGAAATCCTGCTCATGCATGCCAACAAACGCAATAATATCAAGACCGCAGAGGAAATCGCATGAGTACGATGATTTCAGCACTACCAAAAGACCATAAGTTTCGTATGCCAGGGGAACACGAGCCACAAAGTGAAGTATGGATGGCTTGGCCAATTCGTAGTGATAATTGGCGCTACAGTGGCAAACTTGCGCAGAAGGCTTTCATTGATGTCGCAACGACTATTGCACAAAATACTCCAGTCGTCATGTTGGTGAATCATGAGCAATTTGATAATGCTCGCACTCAACTTCCCGCGCATATTCGCGTTATTGAAATGTCGTATAACGACTGTTGGATGCGTGATATTGGCGCAACCTATATCATCAATGATGAAGGCCAGCGACGTGGCATAAGTTGGCAATTTAACGCTTGGGGAGGATTAGTTGATGGCTTGTATTTCCCATGGGATCTCGATAACGCGGTCGCAGGGAAAATGCTGAACATAACCCAAGATAACGGCTATCAGGCACCGTTTGTGCTTGAAGGAGGTTCCATACATACCGATGGTGAAGGGACCTTATACACGACTGAAGAGTGCTTACTTCACCCTAGTCGAAACCCCGACTTATCCAAAGAACAACTAGAGCAATACCTGATTGATTATCTAGGTATTGAGAAAGTGGTATGGCTTCCTCTCGGTTTATACAACGATGAAACTAACGGACATGTTGATAATATCATGCACGTCGTAAAACCTGGAGAAGTTGCTCTAACTTGGTGTGAAGATCCAAGTGACCCGCAGTATCAGATCAGTCGTGAAGCCATTGATATTTTATGTAGTCAATGCGATGCAAAAGGGCGTTCTATCAAGGTACACAAGCTGCCTATGCCAGGACCTTTATTTATGAACAAAGAAGAAGCAGCCGGTATAAATCCAAGTAACGGGATGGAACGTAAAGCTGGAGAACGATTGGCAGCATCCTATGCCAATTTTCTCATCAGTAATGGACAAATTATCTTCCCATTGCTTGATAAACAAAAAGACCATAAAGCAAAAACTATACTGGAACACGCTTTCCCTGATTATAACGTTATCGGAGTTGAAGCTCGTGAAATTCTACTTGGGGGAGGGAACATCCACTGTATCACCCAACAAATACCAACAATCTAGTTTAAACTAGACCATTCAATACAAAGACCATCATACCTAGATAACAACTAACGCAGATTTATGCCTTCAATCAGATTTATATACATCTAATAATATTGCATCTTAAAAAAACAGATAGATCAGTGATAAAGTATTGATATGTTTTATATTTACTTAAGGAGCAACACCAAAGCTCTCTAGAGATTTGGTGTTGCTCCTTAAGTCACCGGCTGAACCTCAGTGAAGTTGGTACTTTTTAAAACTAGATCCTTAAGGTTCTAGTTTCTTAGAGATGCATCTTAAATATCGACATTTACCGAATACGTATTGATATTGGCCGATGTTATATAGATATTTACCGATCTAATACTAATATCTAACGATCCACCATATCAACATTTACCGACATTAGCCTTGTATATATAAACATTCACCGATCTAAATGGTAAAAAGATCAAAATTGACCAAGTTCACAGATCAACCATTAATAACAATCGTTTATCTGATCTAAAATGAAGTTCATACTAACATTTGAAATGAAGAAAAGATCTATATCACAGAACTAAACATTTACCGAAGCTAGTGAACATTTACCGATGAATATGGCCTTTCCAACTAACTATTTATAGATATTTACCGATCTGATATAGATATTTACCGAAGTTAGTGAGTTAATGATAGCTCTCTGTTAGGATAACACTATCGACATATTAGGTAATGATCATGGCTTTGACATCCAATTCTAGTTTGACAGTTATTAATGAAGAAGATCGTAAGAATCGGTTCATCTCATCCATTTTGTTTTCGAGAGCCACCATCTTTCATCCAGCTTCACGTTTAACTTCAACGATGCAATCCAAACTCATTGAGATTGCACAAAGCGGTGGTACAGATCCTAACTATCCACTAGAAAGTGTGAACATTAATAGCTACGGAAAGAACTTCAAAGTCGATTTACATGTTGATTATCTACTTCAACCACATCGAGATATTCTAGAAACAATGCTCGCGTATGCTCAAACTATTCAATTAGACGATACATCTTATGATGCTGGTGCCCGTTTAACTTGGTCTCAGGTATATAAAACGATAAGTGATGGTGATATATCAGACACTCAACAAGATGGTTTTGATTCATTTATTGATCGAGATGCAACAGTTCTATCAATGAGTATGTACGAACTGGCAACCCGTATGGGTATGGCGACGACTCGTGCAAATTATGACCAAATAGAACGTCGTATTACTCAGTTAGCTACAGCACACTTGGTGATAAATGAGCTCGATGAAGATAAAAATGTTGTGGGAAAAAAACCGTTGGAGTTTGTTCAAGACTACCGTTTTTATTGTGATCGGAGTAAATTCAAAACAACTCGTAGAAACAGTAAGAATTTAACTAACCATGTATTTTTAGTTCCAGATATGCGTTTACTGCAAGCAATACGGGATCATGGGTACTACTATCGACTAGAGCAACATAAGATGACGAACTACAGTAAACCATCAGTTCGTTCATTCTTGAAATACATCACTACGCATAAAGCTGAATTTTTACACAACAAGAAATTTGAGTGGGCACTCGATAGCTATATTCAATCAATTGCTTCGAAAGTCAGTCATAGTTTCCGCAGTGATCTCAGAAAAGATTTGTTGGCCAATGCTGTCCAAATCGAAAAAGACTTCAGTCTTCAATTTCGAGATGTAGGCAACGGTATACAGATTTTCTACATTGGGGAGGGAGAATCATGATAACTCAATCTCTTGATAGTCTGATGTCTTCGACAGCGAGTCAAAACCTGAGTTTTAGTTTAAAAGGTTTGCTCAAAGGGCATGTAGGCATGTTGATTGCTGCGCCTAACGTAGGTAAGTCTCACCTAGCGTTGTGTATTGCAATGGAGCACGCTTCTTCAATGTCATTATTAGGGATGAGTGCAATAGAAAAACCAGCAAAAACCTTGGTAATAAGTTCAGAAGATAGCGCGGGTGTCATTCAATCTAGGATGAAAGAAAAGTTAGCTAACTGTACAACAAGCATTAAGTCAGAGTTAAAAAATAATTTACACTTTCTGACAGACATTGAACCGATAGTGATACCACCCGGTAGCTCGTTACAAGAACAGGCAGAACAAAAACAGTATTTAGAACAGCTCAAACAAACTTTCTCTGAGTTTAATTTAGTGATAGTTGATACGGTGACGGAATCAATAGGCCGTTGTGAAGAGGTGAAACATGATCGCTTAATTAAGAATGTTTTTCAGAGCCTTGCCAGTGAATCGGGTGCCAGTTTGTTGCTTGTTCATCATGTGAATAAAGATGAGATCCGTGGTAACCAAGAAATTACTATGGCATCAGGTGCTGGCTTAACGTCGATAATGCGCTTAACAAAGTGTTTGTTTACGCTAAAGAAAAGCAGAGAGTCTTTGTCTATTAAGTATCTTAAGAGTAACTATTTACCCGAAAATGAGAATCAAGAGTTCAGCGTTGAAGTGAGACAAGGCCTCACGATTAACCCACACGTATTCAGTTTGAAATCCAAAACGTCTAAGTCAGCTAGATCAACACCATGCATTAAGAAAACCCCTAAAAAAATTACGTTGCCCGGCACAATTCCAGAGCAGGAAGAAATTGAAGAACGTAAAAATCTCAGGGACGTTTTGTAAATGGCCTTTTATACTTTCAATCAGCACCGAGATTATTTTAAGAGTTAAGATAATTATGAAAAGTGCTTGCCCGGAGACATGTGCTTACCAAGCACGGCAGCAATAACAATGTGATCTCGCTTTTGGATGTAATAAATCACATGATGCTTTAAAGGAAACCGGAAATAGTTTTGGCCTAGCTCAAAAAAAGCTATGCCGAGTAGCTGGTTGTTAGCCAGTAATTCCATAGATTGCTTTAGCTCTGAGAAGTAAGTTGTCCATTGTGTTTGCCCCCATCGCTCTAAAGTATAGCGACGAATCTCAATGAGATCCGATTGCGCTGCAGAAGACAGCTTATATTGCTTCATTTATCAAATTTACCTTGGTCAAGTGCGTTCATGAAATCATTACCGCCGACTAGGTTATCTGATAGAGCATCAGCTTCAGCTTGTTCGAAGCGTGATTTTATCACCATCAATTTCAATGCCTCAAGTTGTTCGTATTCCTCACAAGACATCATCACCGCAACAGGTGAACCATTTTTATTTATTTGTATAGGTTCACGTTGAACCTTCATTAATAAGTCACCAAATTTGGTTTTAGCTGTATTAGCAGTAAGTGATTGCATAATAATCTCCTTTTTCGTTCATTATAAACGAATCGAACGATTTAACCAATTTGTGTCATATGACTAAGGAACAAACGAAAGGGGCGTTTCATCTTTGACTTTTACTGGGAAAGCAAGAGTTCCAATGTCGACAGTGCATTGTTTTCTTACTAGATATACTTACTGCTTTATTTGATATCGTAACGTTATTATTAAATTTGATTGAGCGTAGTTTTTATTTTAATTTAGATGATATTTTGATTCATATCACGTTATGCCTAGAGCTATATTTTTCGATGTTGATCGGCTTCACAATAACCTCTCCAAACATCGGATATTGATTGTCACACTAAAATCGTAACGTTAAGATTCCTGTCAGATAACGAGAATAGCTTGCGTGCTCTGAATTCAATTTCGTCACAATGGCACTTACGGAGTACTTATGTTTGACCTTACGTTAAGACAACAGCAAAGATTGATTATTTTTGCATTTCTAGCGATACCACTAACTTTATTGTTCACTTTTTCCTATTATCCTGCGAGCCAATTATTCTATATGAGTGTTACTGATTGGGATGGTTATGCACCTGTCAAAAACTTTATTGGCTTAGAAAACTACACTTATCTTTGGGAAGAGCCTGACCAGTTACACCCTCTACTTGTGACTTTGTATTATTTTGCTGGTGCAGTTATCCAGCTCACACTTTCTCTTTGGTTTGCCGTTTTAGTTAACTCAAAATTAGCTGGTCGTAACGTATTTAAAACACTTCTATTTATTCCATTTGTATTGAATGCTGTCGCTGCTTCAATGGTATTTCAAATTTTTTATCAAGTTGATGGTGCTCTAGACAGTTTCTTAATTGCTATTGGTTTAGAAGATTGGATCAAACCATGGTTAATGGATCGTGAGGTCGTGAATTGGTCTCTTGTTGCAGCATCTATTTGGCGCTATCTAGGATTCAACCTAATTCTTTTCTTTGGTGTACTCCAATCTATTCCACAAGACCAGTATGAAGCTGCACGTATTGAAGGTGCATCTGAATGGCAGCAGTTTAGGTTTATTACGCTACCTTCAATCAAGCTAGTGATTGGTCTACAGGTTCTGCTTGCTTTCGTCGGGTCGTTGTCAGTATTTGAAATCCCAATGATCATAACTAAAGGTGCGAATGGCACTAAGACATTCGTTATGGCTACGTTAGAAACAGCATTCAACTTCAATGACTTCGGTCTTGCATCTGCAATGGCAGTACTGCTGCTCATGATAGTGGTTCTATTCATGATTCTACAAAAAGTGCTGTTTAAAGAGGAAAACTAAAATGAGTAATCAAGAGGTGGCATTAAGCCATGAAGATCAGCGGGTACTTGAAAGAGTAGAACGTTCTGAAAAACAGATGAAAAAAGCTCGATTAAAGAAAAATTTATCTAATCCGTCATGGGTGTTTTGGTCAACATTTAAATACTTGACCTTATTCCTGGCATCTTTGGCGGTACTCGTTCCACCTTACTCGGTATTGATGACGTCATTTAAGAGTCTCGATGAGTATTATGCGACAAGTAAGGTTGGTCTTCCTGAAAGCTTTACTAACTTTAGTAACTACATCAAGGTTTTTTCTGATGGTGATTTAGGGTTAGCTTTCTTCAATACAGGTTCAATTCTACTAATTTCACTTTTCTTTACCATTATCTTTGGTACTCAGGTCGCCTACGTTCTTTCTCGGTTTGAGTTTCGTGGCAAAAAGCTAGTGCTCTTAGCTTATGTGGTTGCGATGGTGATCCCTGCGGTAACGACTCAGGTTGCAACCTTTGAGGTGATTAAATCATTAGGCCTGATTAACAACAAGGCATCTGTAGTATTGCTATACATTGGTGCAGATGTGGTCATGATTTATGTCTTCCTTCAGTTTATGAAAGGTATTCCTGTAGAGCTTGATGAAGCAGCGAAAATGGAAGGTGCGTCGTACTTCTTAATCTATAGAAAAATCATTTTACCTTTATTGAAGCCTGCGGTCGCAACCATCGTTATTTTGCGTACTATTTTCATCTACAATGATTTCTACTTTCCATTGTTGTACTTACCAGAGTCGTCCCAAGTAACTGTATCAACAGCACTTTACAAGTTTACTTCAGTGTTTGGTACTGAATGGACTACGATTTCGGCAGGCATTGTGATCATTTTGATTCCATCTATTGTTATCTTCCTGTCACTCCAAAAGCAAATATACGCTGGTGTAACAAACGGCGCAGTTAAAGGTTAAAAGTATTATGACTAGTACCTCTCCACTCATCATAGCTTGCCAATGGATAAGCAGACTTGCTTGGTTAAATTTAATCTGGGTTATGTTGGTGATATGTGGTGCGGGATTGTTCGGAATTGTTCCGGCTTCTGTTGTGGTATGCACATTGTTGAGACGTCTCCTAAATGGCAACAATGTACAAACTTCTGAGGTATGGGAAGAATATAAATCGGTATTTTTTAGAGCAAATCAGCTATTAATAATTGTGTGCTTACCTTTGTTTTCTATAGGTTGGTATCTTCATTGGACGATTGTTAATGGCTCAAACATTGTGAGTGTCGTTTCTTTGGCTTTTGCTCCAGCGTTAGTGATTGCGAGCGTATGGTTATTTTGCTGCATCATTCAGATGAGTATTTACCACTCAGAGTCGATAAAAGATGACCTAAAAAATGGACTGTCATTACTCTTCACCGAAAAAAAACTAGTCATGATTTGTATGGTCTTACTGCTATGCCTGTTAGGAGTAGCGCTGACGATGCCTGTATTGGCATTAATTTTTGGATTAACACCAATATTTACGTGTGCCGTTGCTTGGTTATGGCACAACAAAGAAGAATTAAACACATTACAAATGTGATACACAGTTAGAGAGAACCAGATATGTCTGAACTCCATAAATTCAAAGCTGAACTAAAAGCTGAAGCAGAGTCCATTTTAGATTATTGGATGCGATTGCAAGATTATACCGTGGGTGGTTTTTACTGTTATGCCGACTTTTACGGAAAAGTTGATACAGAACACTCTAAAGCAGTTTTATTGCATTCACGTATTCTTTGGACGTTTTCTAATGCTTACCGTGTGTTAGGCAAGCCGGAATACCTAGCAGCTGCGAACCATTGTTATCAATTCATGACAGAATATGCGCTCGATAAAGAATGCGGCGGCGTATATTGGATGTTGGATAAAAATGGTAACGTTACGGATCCTCAGAAGCACGTTTACAATCAAGGTTTTGCAATCTATGCGTTTAGTGAATTTTACTTAGCAAGTGGTGACGAAGGTGCGCTGGCGCACGCTAATTGCCTATTCGAGTTAATTGAGAGTCATGCCTTTGATGAAGAGTTTGGTGGTTATAATGAAGCCTTTGATCGTGAATGGAATCAGATTGAAAATCACCTGGTGTGCGACACTGCTGAGGGTGTTCTTGCTGAGAAATCGATGAATACACATCTGCATATTTTGGAAGCATACACCACGTTACATGAAGCATGTGGAAGTGCTTCAGTTCAAGCACAATTGCATCATTTAGCTGAACTAATGAAAGATAAGGTGGTAGATAAGTCATTGCACTACGGGTTGTTTTTCACAAGAGATTGGAAGTGCGTTTCAAAGGATGTGTCTTACGGACATGATATTGAAGGTACTTGGTTAATGGATGCTGCAGCAGGTCAATTACAAGACCGCGACCTTGCTCATCAAATTTTCGAACAGACATCTCAAATGGCCAATATTACTTTGGTTGAAGGTCTAGATCGCGATGGTGCGGTATTTAATGAATTGCGCGATGGGTTTTTGCTTGATTCAGACAGAATTTGGTGGGTACAAGCAGAAGCTATGGTCGGCTTTTTTAATGCATATCAGAAGCATTCACATGTGCCATTAATGCAAGCTGCAAAAGACTGTTGGGATATTATTCAACAGCAGCTTACCGATAACGAAAATGGTGAATGGTACTGGAAAGTAAATCGCCTCGGAAAACCATATCATGATGAACCAAAAGTTGAGCCTTGGAAATGCCCTTATCACAACGGTCGAGCGTGCTTAGAAGTCTATAGGCGTATTGCTCCACTTGAACAAACTGATCAAATACTTGAACAAACTGATCAAATACTTGAACAATCGCAAAATAATGCGCTAGTAGTTACTCATTAATTAAGGATGCCATCATGCATGCAGTAGAAGTAAAAAAACTAAATAAATCTTTTGGTAAGACGGTTATCCTAAACGACATTGACCTAGAAATGGAAGCCGGTGGTTTCACTGTTTTATTGGGCCCCTCTGGTTGCGGTAAATCAACGTTGTTACGTCTTATCGCTGGTTTAGAAGATGTGACATCTGGTGAGGTTGTGATCGGCGGTAAAGATGTAACACTTGCTGATCCAAAAGATCGCGATATCGCAATGGTATTTCAATCTTATGCTCTCTTTCCACATATGACAGTGGAAGAGAATATAGGGTTTGGTATGAAGATCAATAAGAAACCAAAAGCCGAAATTGAAAAGCGTGTACATGACGTTGCGGACCTACTTCAGATCGGCCATCTACTCGATCGTACTCCTGCTCAGTTATCTGGCGGTCAACGTCAGCGTGTTGCTATTGGGCGAGCATTAATGCGAGAACCGAAGGTATTCTTGTTTGATGAACCATTATCGAATCTAGATGCAAAATTGCGTGGCGAAATGCGCTTAGAGTTAAAGAAACTACATGACAAATTAGATTCAACGATTGTATACGTGACGCATGATCAGATTGAGGCTATGACACTGGCCACTAAGATTATTTTACTTAACAAGGGTATACCCCAGCAAATTGGTACGCCATACGAGATTTACAACCAACCTTCAAACGTATTTGTTGCCAAGTTTGTAGGTTCACCGCAAATCAACCTACTAAAAGGTTATTTGATGGAACAAGAAGGTAAGTGGGGGGTATTAATTGACAACCTTTGGTTACCAGTAGCAGATTACCAATTTACAGATCAACCTACAGAAGGAAGAAAAGTGTTGTTTGGTATTCGCCCAGAGCATGTTTCTCAATCCCCACTAAACAGTCACTATGAGATCGAACTTGGCGTTAACGCATTTGAGATGACAGGTTCAGAGACGTTAGCGGAGTTTGATCTTTGCGCTCAACCATTAAGAGCAAAACTTGATGCGAATTCAGATATTAAAAATGGTGACAAATTGGGACTTCATTTGAATTTACAGAACATCTCAATCTTTTGTGCTGCAACGGAAGAACGAGTTTAAGAGTAGCTTTTATAATGTAAAACAGGCCTTAGTGCCTGTTTTTTGTTTACAGAGATCGTAATTATGGGATTTTAGCTTGAGCAATATGTCATAAGATGCGACACTTTTTGCAACGTTACGGAAATTACAAATAGTAGGCTCATGGCTAAAGCAACACTTAAAACTATCGCAGAATATACGGGTTTATCTGTCACTACAGTCTCACGAGCTTTGAAAGATGGTGATGATGTAAAACAGCCGACGAAAGATAAGGTTAAGGCTGCTGCAGATAAGTTGGGTTACCGGCCAAACTTATCTGGTGTAGGGCTAAGAACCGGTATCAACTACAATATTTGCGCAATTTTACCCGTAACTAAGCCTGGAGATATTGTTGGTGATGTTGGCACACTTGCACTAATTAGTGGGCTGACTGCTGGTTTAGAGGGGACACCTTTTCATCTTACAATGTTGCCGCTAGAACCCGGGCAAGATCCATTAGAACCAGTAAAATACGCAGTTGAAAATAGCCTCGCAGGTGGCATTATTTTCAATTTGACGGAAACCAAAGATGAAAGAGTGACATATCTGAACGATCAGAATGTACCTTTCGTAACATTTGGTCAAACAGAGATGTCTATAGATCATGCATTTGTCGATATTGACAATTATGATATAGGCTACCGCGCTGCCTCTTATTTATATGAGAAAGGGCGAAAAAACATTAACTTGGTGAGTTCATCTCAGATCTATACATACGCGTGGCATAAGTATTATGGTGTAAAACGCGCTTCGATGGAGTTTGGCGCTGACTTTGATAAAGAGCGAGACATTGTTTACGATACTGATGTTGAGAATTATCGAGAATATGCTAAGTCACTGATGGAGTCTGATAACGCGCCTGATGGTATCGTTTGTGGTTCTGAGATCAGTGCATGTGGGATGATTGCTGGCATACAAGACGCTGGTAAGCAGATTGGGAAGGATGTCGATATCATAGCTGTAGAAACCTGTGATTTGCCAAGTTTCTTTTTACCTCCAATTACTGGCTTGCGACAGGACATGCATAGCATAGGTAAAAAGTTATCTGAATATATCGTTAAGTCAGTAGAAGGTACGGATGTGTCTAAGCTGCAATATATTGAGAAAACTAAATTGTATGATCGTTGCTAATTGATACGCTTTCCGTAACCTTACCATTTTAAAAAAGCCAAACATTTTTTGTTTGGCTTTTTTTATCTCAATTCCAAATTAAAACCTAATACCCATCACACTTATTAGACTTTGCCTAAACAATCTCTTGAAAAGCCACTTCAAAAAAAAGAAAATGAAAACGTTACGATTTTAGGGGGAAATATGAAAATTAACGTGGATGCTTTTAAAGCCTATGACATCCGAGGACGACTTCCTGATGAGCTTAATGAAGACATTGCTTATCGAATTGGTCGTGCCTTTGCAGAACATATTAAACCTGAGCGTGTTGCTGTTGGTTATGATATTCGTTTAAGTAGTGAAGAATTAGCACGAAGTGTTCGTTGCGGTTTAATTGACGGTGGTGCAGAAGTTTTAGATCTTGGTCTTATTGGAACTGAAGAAGTTTATTTTGCTACCAGTCACTTAGAGTTAGATGGTGGAATCATGGTAACGGCAAGCCATAATCCTAAAGAATACAACGGAATGAAGCTTGTTCGAGAGCAAGCTAAACCCATAAGTGGCGATTCTGGCTTAAATGAGATTAAAGAATTAGTTGCAAAACAAGATTACGTTCCGTCTGATGATGTTGTTTTTTATGAGCAAAAATCGCAACGTTACGATATTTATAAAGAGTATACAGAGCACCTATTAGGTTATCTAAACCGTGAACATTTACGTCCATTACGTATTGTTGTAAATGCAGGTAATGGTGCTGCTGGGCATATGGTTGACGGTTTAGAGCCGTTCTTACCATTTGAATTCATTAAAGTTCACCATAATCCAGATGGTGAATTTCCTAACGGAATCCCTAACCCTTTACTTCCTGAAAACCGCCAATCTACTGCGGATGCAGTGAAAGCACATGATGCTGACTTTGGTGTGGCTTGGGATGGTGATGTAGACAGATGTTTCTTTTTCGATGAAGAAGGAAATTTTATTGAGGGTTACTACATTGTTGGATTGCTTGCTCAAGCATTCCTAAATAAAGATCCAGGCGCAAAAATTATCCATGACCCTCGTTTGACATGGAACACGGTTGATATTGTGAATCAAGCGGGTGGGGAAGCTATCCAATCTAAAACAGGTCACGCTTTTATCAAGGAACGCATGCGACAAGAAGATGCCGTATATGGTGGCGAAATGAGTGCGCATCACTACTTCCGTGATTTTGCTTATTGTGATTCGGGAATGCTTCCTTGGTTACTTATTGCTGAACTTATTTCCTCAAGTGGTTTGAGCCTATCTCAGTTTGTGCTTCGTGCTCAGCAAAATTTCCCTATATCAGGCGAGGTCAACCGACATGTAGATGACGCACAAGTCGCCGTTAAGCGTGTGTGGGATGCATTTGTCGATACTGCATTGGTAACCGATCTGACAGATGGAATAAGCATGGAGTTTGATATGTGGCGCTTTAATCTGCGTTCATCAAATACCGAACCAGTCGTTCGACTTAACGTTGAGTCGAAAGGAAATATAGCGCTTGTAGAACAGAAGACTTCTCAAATTTTAGCACTTTTAGAAGCCTAACAAATAATTTTGAACATCATTTCTAATGATGATCAAACCTGAATAATATTTTGGTTATTAAAGTATAACCAAAGAAAAGATAAAATATCGGAGTACAAAATGTCTGTAAAAATTATTGGTGAATCTATCCCTAATATGCCTTGGCAAAACCGTCCTGAAGGTGAAGAAGGCGTAATGTGGCGTCATAGCGAAAACCCAATTATTGGTTGGAATCCTTTCCCTGCGGCTGCGCGCGTGTATAACTCTGCAGTAGTGCCTTTCGAAGGTGCTTTCATTGGTGTATTCCGTTGCGATTATAAAAATGGTCGTCCACATCTTCACGTAGGTCGTTCAGGTGATGCTCTTAACTGGGAATTTGATCACGCTCCAATCGTTTGGAAAGATAAGGACGGCAATGATGCACAACCAACTTACGCTTACGATCCACGCGTTGTAAAAATTGAAGATACATACTATGTAACGTGGTGTACCGATGACCATGGTGCCACATTAGGCACTGGCATGACCAAAGACTTCAAAACATTTACACGTCTAGAAAACGCGTGTGTACCATTCAACCGTAATGGTGTTCTATTCCCACGAAAAATCAACGATCAGTTCGTAATGCTGAACCGTCCTTCCGATTCAGGTCACACGCCATTTGGCGATATTTTCTTAAGTCATTCTAACGATATGGAGTACTGGGGTAAGCATCGTCATGTAATGGGTAAAGGCGGTAACGGTTGGTGGCAAGGTACCAAGATTGGTGCTGGTCCTATCCCAATTGAAACATCTGAAGGGTGGTTAATGATTTACCATGGAGTTTCAGGTACTTGTAATGGTTATGTATACAGCTTTGGTGCGACTCTGCTTGACATTGATGAGCCATGGAAAGTGCTATACCGCACCCGAGACTACATCTTAACGCCGGAGAAAGACTATGAAACAACAGGTTTTGTTCCTAATGTTGCATTCCCATGTGCGGCACTAGCTGATGCTGATACTGGTCGTATTGCAGTGTACTACGGGGCTGCTGATACTTACTCAGCAGTTGCTTATACAACAATCGATGAGATTATGGCAGAGCTAAAAACTAAGTCTGAAGTGTTTTAATTCGAACAAAACACGTTTCTTTTACGAGTCATCTCTTAAATTTAATGAGCAGGCGAGTTTAGCGCTTGCTCTTTATTAGGTAGTTAATATGTCTAATTTTGAATCTCGCCTTGCCGCTCTGAACGAAGAGTTCAGAGGTAATACTGAATATAAAAATGCACCAGTCCTGCCTGGTAATGGTATTTTTCTGCGTTATGAAAAGCCTGTACTAACTGCAGACCACGCCCCACTATTTTGGCGCTACGATCTGAATCCAGAAGCAAATCCGTTCCTAATGGAGCGTCTAGGCATTAATGCTGTCCTTAATCCTGGGGCAATTGAGCTTGATGGTAAGTTCTACTTGGTTGCACGTGTTGAAGGTGATGATCGCAAATCATTTTTTGCTGTTGCAGAATCTGATAATGGCGTTGATGGTTTCCAATTTTGGGATGAACCTTGTGTCATTCCTGAAACAGAGAATCCGGATACAAACGTCTACGATATGCGTTTGGTTAAGCATGAAGATGGTTATATTTACGGATTATTTTGTACCGAGCGTAAAGACCCAGATGCACCAAATGGCGACGAGTCTGCGGCAGTTGCACAATGTGGTATCGTTCGCACTACTGATCTAAAAACATGGGAGCGCCTTGCAGATCTTAAAACGAATTCAGCTCAGCAGCGTAACGTTGTACTTCACCCTGAGTTTATTAATGGTAAGTACGCGCTTTATACTCGCCCTCAAGATAGCTTTATTGAAGCTGGCTCTGGTGGTGGTATTGGTATGGGTTTTGCGGACAGCATGGATCATGCAGTTGTCGACTTAGAGCACGTTATTGATCCTAAAACTTATCACACCATTAAAGAGTCTAAAAATGGCCAAGGTCCGGCCCCAATCAAAACAGATAAAGGTTGGTTACACATAGCTCACGGTGTACGAAATACGGCTGCTGGTTTGCGCTATGTACTTTACTCGTTCATGACTGGTCTGAATGATCCTCTGAAAGTGACGCATCGACCAAGTGGTTACTTCCTAGCTCCTGAGGGTGAAGAACGTGTTGGTGATGTGTCAAATGTCGTTTTCTCGAATGGCTTGATTGCTCGCGAAAATGGTGATGTCTTTATCTATTACGCTTCGTCTGATACTCGTTGTCACGTGCTAACAACGACGGTCGATCAGCTTGTCGATTATGTTATAAATACACCTGAAGATCCTCTTACTTCCGCAGCTTGTGTAGCACAGCGAATTGATTTGATTAAATCAAACAGAGCCTTCCTTTAGTATTTTTAGTGTTAATCCCTTCAAGCACCCTAATTAGGGTGCTTTTTTATTTGGCGAATATCGAAACGTTATTTTTATTTCAAAGAATAAGTTTTTTGTGAACCTTGTCTGTTTAGCGTTCATTTCTTGTTAGTTTTGCGTCATTACTCCCAATAAATCACTGAAATAACGTAATCAAGATCTCAAATTAAGATCAAATAGAGACTGATAATATAAAATGGTGATCTAAATCGTAACGTTATTATTTTTAATTTTGATATATTGGCTCCGAGACAAAAAATCCTTAATCCATAAGGGATTTATGGGTTGAGAAGGCAATACATACCTTACTGTAACGATAAGAAGAAAATATTATGAAATTAAATACTCTTACTAAAAGCATCGCGTTAGGACTTGCAGTGTGTTCCGTTCCTGCTTTAGCTCTTGAAACCACTGCTGAAATGCATGGTTATATTAAAGCAGGTCTATTGGCAAACGCTGATGGTACTCGCGCCAACTCTGTAGGATTGTTAACAGACTATGGTAAATGGCGCTTAGGTAATGAGCAGAATACTAAAATCGAACTTTTGCCAACTTTGAAAATGACTACCGATGATGGTACTTGGGCAAAAGCGCGAGTTAACCTTACGCATGAGACGAACTGTACTTCTGATTGGAATTGTGTGGATGGCGATGGGCATGATATCCAGTTCCGTGAAGGCTTTGTGGAAATGGGCGGCTTTGATTTTGCGCCAGAATCCGTTTTCTGGGCAGGTAAGCGTTACAGTTCTTCAAACACATCATCTCATCAGTTTGACTGGGAATACATACAATACAATGGTACTGGTGGTGGTATCGATAAGATTGATCTTGGTTTCGCTAAGATGGACATTGGCGTATATGCATTTCTGCCAAGCGATCGAAATGGTGAAGAGCCAGTAGATGGTACTGTTCAAGGTTACTCAGATGATTTCTCTCTTAATGTTTGGTTTAAGCAAATCGCAGGGTCGCAACTTGATGTTCAGTTGGTTGCTCATACGATGGAAGAGCACTCTTGGCATAAAGGCGCTGCTACTAATGGTGTAGGTGTTACAGCGTTATATAACTTTGATGGCTTTTACAATTTAGCAAATGGTTTCTCTCGTATGACACTTCAGTATGGTGAAGGGTTAGCTGCAGGGGATTCTTTAGGGAAAAACGGTTGGGGTTTTGCTAACTCGGAAGATACCAAATCATCACGCGTAGTTTTTGATGGTGTGGTGAACCTGAGTGAATCTTGGGAACTGTCAACATTCGCATTCTATCAAACGGATAGTGACTATGCTCCATGGAGTGACTGGTCAAACGCTGCAACAAAAGGCTACGATCGTGACGTATTTGCAATAGGTGTGCGTCCACATAATCAAATTACCAAAAATTTTGCGATGCAGTACGAAATCGGTTACGAGAACGTCAGTGAAGATAAAGTAGATGGTGCTGACGGCGGTTTATATAAAGTAACAGTAGCTCCAACATTAATGCTAGAAAGTGGTTTCTGGGCTCGTCCTCAAATTCGTGCGTTTGTTACTTATGCTCAATGGGATGATGAAGCTTCTAGTAAAGTAGATTCTGGTTATACGCGAGATGGTCAAACTGACACTCTAAACTTTGGTGTTCAAGCGGAAGTTTGGTTCTAACTACAACTCGCCATCAACTTGAAAAGTGAGAGTTGTATAGCTCTCACTTTTTTTGTCACTTTCTTTACTTTAGCGACATTTATTTCGCTATCTCAAGCTAACGCCAAGGTGTTCGAGGTGTTCATGAAAGTTGTTACCCAAATAGTATTAGCGTTTGTTGCTGTCCTTATAGGTTTTGGGCTTGCGAACGTGATTGTCCACCAAAAAGCTACATTTTCTAAACAAGAAATAACTAAGGCTATTGAGGAGTCACAGCATATCGCTGATATTGCTTCTGACCTAAGACAAAGATTTACTCAGTTCGATACGTTAGTCGCTCAACTAGGGAGTAGTGAGCTAATAGAGCAATTTAACGATCTTTCTGTAAAAGCTGACAGAGAATATAAAGAGTTTCGTAACGTAGTAAGTGGGTCGAGTAACCAATTACAACTACTCGATGTAAAAGGTTTGGATCAGGAAGTTCTGCATGAATTAGGTGATTTACTATTGGAAATGGAGTCAATCTATCGCCAGTTAATTATAAAACAAGATCACATCTATGCCCAAAGGAATGAGCTTGAGAGCCTGACATCAGCTTCAGACTTTCTTCTGAAGAAGGCTGTTAGGTATGTACAAAACGACGACTACTTAATTCAAGATATTGAAAGTGTTATTGAAAAACGCTCAACACTAATCGCACTGAGTAATCGAATTTTATTTGAGAATGGTTATAAAAAAGCAGAGGGTATAGCTAAACAAATTGAGATGCTGGGAGAAGAGGTCAATGATGACTTATCGTACTTAGCTAGTGAAATTCCCTTGTTAGCGACTGAGAGGGATTTTGCCCCATTTAATGAAAAAATTGTAAAAATACTGTATTCCAAACAGAGCTTATCTTCTACACAGCTTGAAATTATAAGATTAGTTGAGAGTTTGGATATCAAGAAACAGTCTTACGAACTCTTATCCAAACGAGTTTTAGGCGTTCTCAACGCACTCAATAACTCTGTTAAAGAAACCAGCGAACTAACACGTGACCGCATCGTTTCAACATTAGATACTATTGTTATTACACAAAATATAGCCGTATTTATGTGCTGTTTAGGTGTATGTTTCGTCGCTTATTTTTTAGTTAAACGTATCACTAGTCCTATTCAATATGTTCTTGGCATTTTAGAAGAAATGGTTCATGGCAACTACAGCCAATCAGTAAAAACTACAGGGTGGTCATCTGAGTTTCAAATCTTAACAGAAAGAATTGAGGATGTTATTCGAGCGAATGAATCGTTAATAAACAACGTCAAGACCGCGAGTTTAGACATTAAATCTCAAAGCCAAGAGAACTCACAAGCTGTCCATATCGTGGCAACGAGTGGTATCGAGCAAAAGTCAATGATGGCTCAAATTTCGACAGCAGTAGAGGAGTTGGACAATATTACGCGTAAGACAACTTTGTCTGTAGAGCAGTCTTCGGCCCATACCGAAGAGGTGAGAAGAATTGTCGGTGAAACTTTCAACGTCGTTGGTAATAATGTTGAAGGAAATAACACGCTTAGAACGTTGATCACCGATAGTACCGAAAACATCACACGTGTTGCTGAAAGATCAGAAGAAATAAACAAAATTATCAGTGTTATAGATGAAATTGCGAATCAAACCAATTTGCTCGCTTTAAATGCTGCCATCGAATCTGCTAGGGCTGGTGAATACGGTCGAGGCTTTGCTGTTGTATCTGATGAAGTACGAAACTTAGCCCATCGAACCACTGACTCTACTCAACAGATTCAAACAATGATAGAAAATTTGCAATGTGCGACAAAAGAGGCGGTAGATAGCATGTCAATGTGTGAGAAACAAATGACAACAAACCTAGTTTTCATCGATGAAACTAAGATTGCAATGAATCAAATTGAACTTAATATGAGTGGTTTGGCGGATGAAAGTTGCGTTGTTTTCACTTCGGCTCAAGAGCAATCTGTGTCTTGCAGCCAAATATCTACGGCAGTTAGTACGATATTGAGTGAGATAGAAGAAAGCGTTAGTAATCTCGAGAAAGTAAGCCAAAACAGCCAACACTTAGTTTCGCTGACTGCGAAGCAACAAGAGGAAGTTGCTTGGTTTCGAACGAACTGTGAACCATCAAGAATAGATAACAATGCTAGAAATTAAAGGAGTGGTGAAGCATGCAAGCTGGGGAGGTCTTCATCATATACCTCTAATGACTTCCCAAAATCATTCCAATATTAAGTGCTCAGAGTACCTGTTCACTGGTACTCCCTCTGATACTGTTAGATTGATTGACAGTTCTAATTTTTGTGATTGGCTTAAAGCGGCCCCCGAGATTCGTCTAGGTGTTCCTGGGGTAGAGGCATTTGGGTGTAATCTACCATTCTCAATAAAGCTTGTTGATGTAAATATACCTCGGCCTGTATGTTTATATCCCGGGCCTCTCGATATAGAGGTTGACCGCAATAGCCAAACACGAACATTACGTAGCGGGAAAGAAAAAAATCACTTGGATGCTGCAGGTCAAAAAAACGTTATTATAGCCGTCTCAGAAGTGGTGTTGCTATCCGGTTTTTTATCTAAAAAAGCGATTCTCGAAAAGTTAAGCTGCTCTGATATGTTTTCAGAAATTCGAGATGTTTTTAAAAAATTTGGATTAAAGGGTGGGCTGTCATTTATCTTAAAAATTGACGAGTCATTTGCCACCTATCTGATTAAAAGGGTTTACGAGGCTTACAGGTCTCGGTTTGAAAATAGCGAAATTTCAACTCAAGACAATCTGTATTGGTTTTTAGAAAGCGTTAAATATCGTTTGGCTATTGGAGAGAAATTAAGATCTGATATTTTTTTAATGCTGTTTATGAAAGTACAGAGAGTAAAGCCGAGAGACGTTGTTTATATTGAATCTGGTTGTGCTTTTACTGTTCTTAATGGGTTCTATTTTGAGTTTTCTTCACCATTAAGCAACACTATAACCCCTACCTCTCAAAGTTCACATTGGCCGGTGGAGTTTTTGAAGCAGGTCGACGTAAGTAAAGGTATATCATTTCCCCTTGTTCCTGAAATGACGGACGAAAGGACAGCTGATTATCGAGTAGAAGGTTGTTTTTTAAAAGTCACCAGTTTTAAACTCATAGCTGAGGAATTGCTAACTATTCCGAATCAGGAGTTTCCGAGCCTTTGGATCGTCGTTAAAGGAGAGGTTATGTTTAATACCCAACAGCACTATTCATACACAGGTTCAGCACTATATCAGCGGCCCCAAGAATTCAATACTCTAGTTTCAACTCATGAAAGCTTCGTGTATCGTTTTAGTGTACAAGTAGATTGATAGATCAACAACTACAGATCGCAATCACTGAAATACGCACAATGTAGTAGTTGCCTGGTCCGCACTGTTGTATCGTTGGTAGCGAGTAAACCCACTTTAAGCTTAACCAGTTCCATTTTCTCTAGCTCGGAATAAGGGGTACCACCAATACTAGCTGCGGATAGCATTTTTGATTTGGTGGTTGCTTATAAAGCATTCAGGGTGATGTATTTTGAAAAAACTAATCGGATTCACTCTTATTGAGTTAGTTATAGTCATCGTTGTGATCGGCATTCTTGCTGTAACGGTTGCTCCTCGGTTTCTAAATATTCAGAATGATTCCCGCCTTTCTGCGATGAAAGGGTTAGAGTCGAATTTAGAAACTGCGAATAATATTACTTATTGAGCAACTGGAAAATGAAGAAGAAGCTGAGCTTGCTTCTGGCGTAGAAGTTCATTGGGGATATCCAAAAGATACTCAAAGAAATTTAAAGCGAGTTATTAATATTGATGAAAGTTCCGACTGGATGCTGTCTGGCTCAAACCCTGTTATTTTTACTTTTTTCAATCAAACCAATGATATGAACGTTGAAGAGATAAAATCGAATACGACTATATGTAAACTCACTTACAAGGAAGCAAATAAAGGGGAAAGACCTACGATTACTATCTCCGGTATAAGCTGTAAGGAATAACACAGACCATGAATAAATATGCGAATTTTCTATGATTTTAAGAAAAACACAGTCCCAGTACCGTTAAGGCACTTCCTCTAAATTAAACTACGTATCATTGTTTAACTTACTCCGACATGTCGCTACAGGTTTACTGGATAATAAGCACTATTTTACGATACCTAAAAAATCAACCTTGTAACGTACAAAGTACCACCTCACGCAAACTTTTAAATAAATAAAAAATACTGCATTTCATAAAAGACAAGTCGGGCTATAGTTAATGAGCTAGCTAGGCATTAATTAGCTTAAATCTACGCAAAAGGACCTTGCCGAGAAATGAGTGGTCCAAGTTGTATCTCATTTTTTAATTCCCCCTTAAAACCTTAAAATTTTGGTGTCAGAGATAGGCCTCAGAAGCTTTCAAATGCTTTTGCGAATATTTTGGACACTTGAGTATGTTTCTATCAGTCCCCTTCATTTCATAGACTTACGAGGGACATGCATATCTTCAGAGAATCCATTCACTTTCCCGTTGATCATCTTTTTTACTTAGTAGCCCACTCTGTAGTGGGGTTATATAAGTAAATTAGTAGCGAGAGCTTGGAGACGTTTCCCCAGGAAGTAGTGAGTACCAATAGGCCCACATAGAAAATCTTAAAAAACTTCACTTCTGTATTGAGGGGGAGTTTTAATGAAGGTGTATCAATGCTTATCGATATTGAATGTTTCAGGAGCAATAACTGAAGCCACTCTAACAATACTTGCATTTTTATGAGACGCGACAAGGCCGGCAATTTCTCGACCAATTCTTTTAAACTTTTTAGTCTAAAAAGAAAGAACATTCACTTTTCTGGTCGAGATTATACTCAAATCCTAACTTCGACCAAAAGGATAAATTAATAGAGTGCTGTGTTCGACCAGGATAATTAAACCTTTTAGTCGAGTGACTATTTGAATTGACCTCTTTGGTCAGAGGCGTGATAGCTATGAACTGCGTTAGCTTGTTTCTTTGAGGAAGTAAGCTTGCTGCATTCGGTTCTTAGCTTTACGCTAATAGCGAGAGCCTCGGTTATCCCTGCTTTATTCTTTGAGTAGCTATTTACTGTCTGGACAGAAGTAATGGTATCAATTTGAATCTAGCGTAATTGGAAAGCAGCCCACCGAGGACATACGATAAGCCTAAGGTACTCTCCCTCTCATATTTGGTTTAAAATGGGAAGTGATCTTCTTCATACCCTTCAGCCCAAGTTACTAGCTTTTCAAGCTCATCACCTTCGGGTGTGCCTGGTTCAGCCACATCAAACAAGGACTCAATTCTTTTCAAAACGGCTTTATAGTCGCTTTCTGAGGGTTCTAGTCCCACTTCATTTAATGAAACTGTAGCAAGCCCATCAGCGTGGGCAGTATTAGGTGTAATACCCTCAAGCAGTTCTTTTTCTGATAGCTTTTTCTTCCTCATAAGTCGTTTCTCGATTCAAAAATGACATTAGATAGTTTATAGCATGATGGACTACTAACCGTAATGTAGAACATTATTCAAATAAATATCATGTTAGTTTTGTGCGTTCTAAACACGTCTTGGAGCAAAATTAGCTCGTTTCGCAGGTTGCGAATCGCACCCTGCGAACCGAATTTCTAGTACAAAAAGCCTGTTGCAGATCCTGTTTGTCAACAGTCTGCTTTCTCAGACGCTCTAAGAGCGTCTTCTAGCTCGAATTCAAGGTATCGAATTGTGTTATCTAGTTTCGAGTGCCCAAGCAAGATCTGTACGGCTCTGATATTTTTCGTTCGGGCATACATTAGAGTAGCTTTGGTACGGCGCATGAAATGAGAGCCATAATAGTCAGCATTCAATCTCAGTTTTGCAGCCCAATCTCGAATAATTGAGCGATAGAATGAGTAGCTGATAGGTTGCCCAGGGCGTAGGCTACTCGGGAATAGATAGAAGGCTGCTTGCCTCTAGTGATGCTGCAAAAATCCATCGGTTAATGCTTTGTTGTGTTTTCGGAGTAATCTCATAGTGGACATCGGTACCAGTTTTTTGCTGGATGCACTAAAACCCTTTCATAGATAGCTCCCTGCGATGGAACATCGTAAACGTGTAGCTTTAGCAAATCACTCGCTCTTAACTTACTATTTATAGCTAGGTTCAGTAATGCGATTTGCATAAGATTTTTCAATCTCCAGCCTAGTTCTGATCCGCCAGATCTCTTTAAGCTTAAATGGTCTTTTGATGCCTCTGCATTTTACAGAAGATAACTTTCTCATGATGACCTCATCTCAGTGCTTTTGGTCAATATGAAGTTTGGCAGTCACCTTTAGTAAAGTTCAGGACTATCTCAAACGTTGGTTTCCAGAAGTGTGTTAGCGGGGCGTGTATGGTACACGAAATGCCCTATTCTTTGTTAGCCAAAGCTTGATTAAACCTCTTTGAGTTTCAATGCAATGATTAAGGCTGCGCAGCTACTTACTGAAAATAAGATGATTACCGCCGTTAGATTCCACTGTGCAATGATCGCGCTGATTGCTCCGTATACCAATAAAAGAAGACCAATGACCGTATTACTCACTGACACATAGTCGGTTCTTTGGTTGCCGTCTGCCATATCGATAAGATAAGTCTTCCGCCCTAAACGGACTCCTTGGTGTGTAATTGCGAGCAAAAAATAAATAAGAAGGTAAACAATTAAGACAGTCATCGAAGACAAAGCCGATTCGATTGTCACCTGGAATATAGCCGTGCACAGAAAAATACAAATGGAGAGTGCCGCCGTTAACAAGATCACATAGCGACTGCTGCGATCCGCCAACAATCCCCAAAACCAACCACTAATCAAGTTGGCCATTCCAGTTAAGATCACAAACAGCAGAACGCCACCAAGGTCAGTGTGGGGGGTTGCCAGTAAAACAATAAATGGAGCCGCTAGACTAGAACTCATTAGCAGTGCTCGTACCATCACAAAGCGTTGAAATTGGTTATCGCTACGTAAAAGGTTAAGGTTCTTTAATGCGACTTTAAATCCGTTGCCTGCCCCTTCTGTTGCGCCTTCATACTCAACAATCAACCCAAAACTGACGGCGGCAAACACCCAGAATAGGCTGGCAATCACCAGCATTGTGGCCACAAAATTAATTGAATCATACTGAAAAGCTAGCATGCTGCCAGTGACCAGTAGGGTAATGATGCCCGATAGGCTAGCGCTTAGACCGCCCAATCGGCCTCGTCGAGCTTTAGGAATCGTTTTTCCTTGTACATCTTTGTTGGCAATAGAGCAGAGTCCGCGGCTAAGCGAGAAAGTAATCAGTAATACTATAACCGTCCAGCCAAGCCTAGCGCCGTTGAGCTGGAGCGCAGAGATAGCCATTAAAGCAACAGCAGCTCCCTGTAACAATGATCCGATGACATAAAATTGTTTTCGGAGCTGGAATTGACGAACGATTCCGCCCAATAATAGTTGCGGAATCAGAGATCCAGACTCGCGAATGGGAACTAACAGTGCGGCGAAAAAAGCGGGTGCTCCGGCGGAGGCCAGGAGCCAAGGTAGCACGGCTTTACTGCTGGTGAATGAATCTGCCAGCTTGGTGCTTAGCTGAGCAATTAATATTTTAAAAAAATTACCGGGAACCTCACTGCAAGCTGAGTCAGGTATCCCAGCGCATGCCCGAGCATCTTCTTCGTTTGAGACCCGTTGATAGAGGGTTGTACTATTAAGTTTCATTTATGATCTCCCTAGGCTACTTATTACGGGTAGTAAGGGGCATAAGTTCATTTACAAGCTCAAGTACAACGGCACAAATGCTTAAAATTGATCACGCCTTAAATACTGTGCAAGGCAATGTCAGTTTCTTGAAAGGCAATATCTATATAGATGTGTTCTGCTCCAGTGATTCTGTACACTCGCATGGGCGAGTTTGCCATATTTTGTCAATTTATCTTTTTCTAAATTAGCAAGATCGCAACTCGGAAATGCCCCTTTCCTTATATGGAATCCACGTATTTACAAAGTGATTTTGGCAATAAAAGTTAAGATGCGGTCGTATATTCGGCTTCTTATTGAAGGAGCTACCCTCTAGCCTTTGATGTTTTGCGCACCTACTGTCCTCATCGAGTTAGCAGCTTGGAAAGCATGACGGAAAGGTCAGGTTTTCAGTAGGTTGGTCTTACCTTTTATGCTTCATCATTTTGTAAAATATCACAATTTATTAGTGATTAATCGGTGAGTAAAACTGGTTTGTATTCAGTCTCATACCGAAGCATTGCCCACGCAGTCCGTACCACTTTGTTAGCCAGTGCAATGCAGGCCTTCTTGAAGCCGATACGATCTATGATACTCCTCAACCAAGCATCCTTTTGAGTCTTCGGTTTTTCGGGGAGTCGTCCAACGTAAGACATTGCACCAAGATAGAGAAGGGAGCGTAGCTCCTTCACTCCACCGCACTTATCGATCCCAATCATAAAGACCTTGCCTCCTGAACTGTGTTGTTTGGGTGTAAGACCAACAAACGCTGAAGCTTGTCTTCCATTCTTGAACTGCTTTCCATCACCAAGAGTTGTATAGAGCATTGCAGCAGTTGTTTCACCAACACCTTCAATTTCCATTAATCGTTGGCAAGGTTCTATCTGACGGGTTAAAGCGTTTTTCTCTTTTTCGAATGCAATGAGTTTTGCTTTCAATTCTTTATATTGCTCCCACAACATAGACAGAACGGATACGACATTGGTTGGTATTGATGTTTCTCCATCAAGCACTGTTTGAACTGAAGCTTTTAACCCTTTTTCACCTCTAGAGTTTGCTATACCGTAGCCCAAGATCGTCCCTCGAATGTGAAGCGCTAGGGAAACCACACTGCGAGATAAGAATCTACGGCTGGTTTCTAAAGAATGCATAGATTGTTGTTCTAGTGATTTTGGACGGCTGTACTTAATGCCAATTTGTATTGCGGCGTTAGCGATCGCGAGAGCATCGTTATGATCCGTTTTATGACCCTCTAGGTATCCTTTTACTTTCTTAGGGTTAATGATCCTCACTTCATGCCCAAATTGTTCAGCTAATTGCCCCCAATAGTGACAACCACAGCAACCTTCCATAGCAACAATGGATGACTTTGCTTTAGCTAGGAACTCTTTCGTTTTTTGTCGGCTTAAAGGTTTATTGGAAAGCATTTCACCATGAACACTGATATGACAGACTTGTAGAACATTTTTAGCTAGGTCGATAGCGATAATATTATTGCTCAACATATTGGAACCCTCGTATTTATCTCATTCTCCTAAGTCTAGCTTGGCAAAGGAGGGAGTGGATTCCATACATCATCTTAGTGCTTTTACTCAACAGTCCTTTTCAGTAACGCTTCTAGCCATAGAAAAGGTTATCCGAAAGTCTTATAAGTCTCCCAATAACCGAATGAGCTTTTCATGTCACGCGAGCATCATAAATTGTTAGGTTTTCAGACTAACTCTAGGAGCTACCGTACTTTTGCCATGCCCATCATCCCCTCTTTATTGATATAAACATCCCTTAACGAGTGATTTTTGATGCATCTGGATTAATGAAACTGACATTTAGATCACTGTTGGCAAATTGAGATGCAAATACAATTAGTTTCAATGTTACTAGACACCTAAAAGTAGATCTCAATGATAGGCTCAACATGGAACAAATGGGACTTACACATACATAGCCCACTAACACATCAAAACAATCAATTCGGTGGCGCAACTCTGGATGAGTACTCCGCTCAGTTGTTCGAACAAGGATTATCTTTCGTCGGCATAACCAATTACTTTTTCTTTGCTGACAATGAGCTTGAGCAGGTTAGAGAAGCGATTAACCGCAATGGTTACAACATAAAAGTTCTTGGAAACTTAGAGTTTCGAATCTCGCAGCCAAACAAGGACAATGAGTTTATCAACATTCACTGTGTTTTTGCCGAGCACCTATCTACGGCTGAAATAAACGGTGTTATGTCTAAGCTCCGACTAAAAAATACGACTGACGCCGGAAATGCGATTTACTGTGAGCAAGAAAGCCTAAAGCGAAATGGGGTAAAGGTAGAGGAAGTCTTTATTGATTATGAAGTGCTACAAGTGCACCTATCGCAAAACTTGCGCCGTGGTATCGACTATCTAATGGTTGCTTGTCCAAATGGGTATGGGGGATTCAGACCTGATAGAAAGGATGGACGCTCAGTAGCTATAGCAAAGGAAATAGATAAGTTTGGAGACTTGATTTTTGGATCGACTGAAATGGATCGAAAGTTCTTCTTATCTGACAGAAACGCAAATCTTCCACCAAAACCAGTATTTTCATGCTCTGACGCTCATTCAATGCAGGGTATTGGGGCTCAATACTCTTGGGTAAAAGCAAAGCCAACTTTTGAAGGGCTGAGACAAGTATTGATAGAGCCAGAAGAACGCATTCAAATCGTAGATGACTTCGTAGATAGAAGCTTTATCAAACCTCACTTCCAATCAATATCACTTAATGGCAGACTCTTCCCTGATCAACCTTTACAGTTTAAAAAAACAAC
Organism: Vibrio sp. 10N.286.52.C3; assembly: GCF_041468865.1. NCBI lineage: Bacteria > Pseudomonadati > Pseudomonadota > Gammaproteobacteria > Vibrionales > Vibrionaceae > Vibrio > Vibrio sp. 10N.286.52.C3. The sequence continues at coordinate 50,307 of NZ_JBFRJM010000018.1, forward strand.
TCTGCCACTCAATCCAAATATGGCAGCAATCATCGGTGGTCGGGGTACAGGGAAAAGTATTCTACTGGACTCTATTCGATCTAAGTTCCCAAACAACCCTGCCTCGGCTGGTTTGAGAAATGTAGAAGCAGATGGCTTGTCGATCACGTTTAACCAAGGTGATGGCTCCACCATACAGTTCGATCGACCTGAAAATGTTTACTCATACCTCCATGTTAGCCAAGGTGACATACAATATGTTAGTCAAAAGCCAGATGAGCTGAGCGATGAGATAAAGCGTATGCTAGGTCTTCGTGATGCTATGTTTGACCAATCAAAAACTTTATCTATACAAGATTGCTTAGCCAAATACAGAGCATTCATTGACTATAGAAACACGACAGACTCCCATGGCAATACTGTAAATACTGAGCAGTACCAAGAGGGCGTTATCAAATACAATACAGACCTGATAAAAACTCTTACAAGTCCTCAAAACAAAGGATTAATAGAACGATACCAGCTCAACATTCAAAACATAAACCTAATAAATCAGTTTATAGTGCAATGTAATCAGGCGGTAAAAAGCATAACGCAAGCTGTCGATCCCCTAAACATATCGATAGGTCAGATTAACACTAACCCACAGCTCACAAACCCTGTACCTATCTTGGACTATACACCAACGGTACAAGCTCTTCAGACTAACATAGATCTAGCTAATAAAAACCTAAGCACTTTGTCTGGGGAAAATACCGCTATCATTGAAGAGTTCAAAAAACAGGGAATCAACCAAGATATAGCTTCCCTATTAACTAAAGTAAATGAGTGCCAAACTCAAATTGATTTAGCTAACAACAAGCAGGCTGAGATAAAAGAAAAAAATGCTCAGTACTTCTCTCTTGTAGAAGACAGAAAGGTTTTCGCACAAGCATATAAAAACTATCTCGACACACAGAAAGATGAGATAGACAACGCATTTACTACCTTAGGTATGCCGCAGAAATCATGGAATTATGAACAAAACCAGCTAGTACAAGACATACTAACTGACATCAATATCTATGGCACTGTGTCATTCAACCTAGAGAAGTTTTACGGTGGTCTCCTCAATTGCATCAACAGAGGCAAGTTCCGAGAGACATCAACCCTAACATCTTTGATACGGCTCAATCAGACATTCAATGTCCACAATATTGATGATTTCTTCAAGCTAATAATGAATGAAAAAATCATTACAATTCCAGAGGTTGCTGTTCCTATATCTCTTGAAGATTTCTGCTGGAGGCAAGAGTACTTCAACCAGTCAGGCAGATTTGAGCTACTAGACTATCTATACAAACCAAGCTCGGTACAGGCCTATCTTCATGTGAATGCTGAGTTTAAGTATAAAAACAAGACTGTTGATAAGCTCTCTGTTGGCCAGAGAGGTACATTTTATGTATGCCTCAAGCTAGCAACTGATCCTTTTGGTTCACCATTCATATTTGACCAGCCAGAAGACGATCTAGATAACGACTTCATCATGAAGCAGCTAGTTCCTCTATTCAGAAGAATCAAAAAATATCGCCAAGTGGTTATCGTAACCCACAATGCAAACTTGGTTGTAAACAGCGATGCTGAGCAAGTTATTATAGCCAATAACGAGGATGAAGTTCTTAGCTATCAAGCTGGGGCAGTTGAAGATGGCCATTTAAGTGCTTCCAATAGTATTCGAACTCGTGTGTGTGAGATTCTCGAAGGTGGTGGTTATGCATTCGAGCAGCGCGAGAAAAAATATGGTTTAACAATTGGACGATAAGCAACACAGTGAGCCAGTAGAGCGGGCTTGCCCTCGCTCTACTGTAATTGACTTAACCATGAACGCAGTAGGAAATGGCTCTTTGAATCACCATTAGTTCTTTAGATAACTTAAAGTCCGGATAAACTTATCAGAAAGAGGCCTGCTATCCGTATAAGTCTAAACTATGCTTCATTTACAAATCTGATTCCTCACTTCGCCTTGCTAACCTATTGATTATCAATTGAACTGCTGAGTGAAAGACGGCATCATAGCAGAATAGATATCGGCTTATAACCGTATAGAAAGTGTTAAATTCAATGAGGTTCAGATGTCAGGAATTGATTGGGCAACAGTCTCTACCAGCCTTCTTACATCGGGAGGTGCTGTTCTTGCGGTATATAAATTCTGGTTTCAAAGAAGATTAGAAGATCACAAAAGAAAACTAGAAAATAATAGCAAGTTATTTGAAATCGAGCTTGAGCTACTCAAAGAAGTCGGTGTAATCAATATCAAGGCTCAGAAATCACAATTAAACATTCCTGCTCAGCCACCCTTGCATGAAGCATTTGCAAGTAAGCACTGTGAGTATATCGGTGACCTAAGTGGTGTGAATGAAAGTTATGCATTTGTATTAACTCCAACCTTGCGTCAAAAACTACAAAAGCTGATCGGAAAATTGGAGAGTTACTCTGATACTATAGATTCTTGTAAATCACGAAATACTGCCTACGAAAGGGGAAAATACTGTGTTTACGAAAATTTCAGTGAAGAACAGATCCGAGAAACTAAATTGGTTATGAAAGAAATTGATGCATTCTTTCAGCTCCTGCAACGTCAGGTGTTCAAGAGCGCAGGAAGAAATGAAATTTAAGCGTTTATGAGTAATTTTCAACGCTTGAGAGAAGCTTAGATGAAGAAAATTTTCAAATTAAAGCAATGGTTAAGCATCGATGATGTTGCTAGAAGATTATCTTATATCTGTGAAGAAGATGTATCAGATAAAGATATCATTCAACTATGCATTGATGGAGAACTTGATATCTGTTGGCTTGTGCGACATGGCTGGGCTCGAGAAGCCGCAATGTATACAAGTCTTATTGGAGGATGGTTTTTAGAAAATATAACACAAGATGTGACACATAAGTCACAGTTAGATTACACACTTGATGAATTAATGACTAATTACCTTTGTGGACCAAAGGCCATTAGCCTTTCTATTGGTTCATTATCAGAGCCTTTCCGCATTGAAGGCCCTCTCAAGATACAGTTGAACACTGGCATTTTTAAAGATCATTTATTGTCCTTTATTACAGGGACAGATTCGGAGTTAGTTAACCTCGAAGGGTGCTTATTATTAGATTCAGAAGGACGGTATGTTCAGCCTGTTGACTTTTTACCTACTACTGATGGTGAGGCCGTATTTGATCGACTCGCTGAAAGAGCTTATCCCACGGATGATTTACCGGAATTTAATGAGTTAGTTGTACTACGTAAGGACTTGGAGGTCCTTGAGCAAAAGATAACAGAGCCAGAAAAAAGACTATTGAGAACACCTGAAGATACTTTAGTCTCTAGTTTGGGTTTAATGGCGTTAATACTTAGTGAACAATCTCCAAAGTATAAAAAAGGAACAACGGCCAACTGTAGTCAAATTGCTCAAGATATCAGTAAATTGGCAGCTAGGCATGGTGTGGAGCTAGACAAGGTATCAAACCTAAACAGAGATATTTCAGCTGCATTAAAATCACTTAAAAAATGGCAGCCATAAATAATTTCGGCTAGCCACCAAAAAGCCACATGAGTTCTGCACTATTGGGTTACTTAGTAAGAAGGAGTAACCTAATGAAAGTAAACTGGAAATCGACACTCATCTACATTCTTATATCAGTAGAACTTTATGTAGAAATTCGTTTTGATGACATGGTTTTTATATTTGGTACGAGCCTTACGAAATAATTCAGTAAGCAAAGCAGTCAAGGTGATGCGTTACACTCGCCGGTTTTGGTGCGGAGTTCAGTGTGCTTTGCTAGTACGGTGGGGCACACCTTATTACAGGCGTTATAACCCTAGGAGATTACTGTTCTGTGCCAACAAAACTGAACACTAAATTGAGTGACTTTCCATACCTGTAATTATTCATAACTTTCTAATATTCAATGTTCCGAAACTTATTTCTGTCCAAAAGTGTCCCAGCTCCTCAATCAGCAAGGTTCTGGACAAAAGTTTATCAACGACTTTGCTATCAAAAACAGTCATCAGACCGCCTAAAATGCTTTAAGCGGACATCTTGGACGCAATATATACTATACGCTTTGAAAGTTTGTGACGCTTTCAAAGCGATTTACAGGGCAAAAATCATCGAATTCGTTTGAGCTAAGAACAACACTATGACGGTCATTTACCGGACTTTGTGAGTTTTGGGTGTCAGATTAGTTATATGTGGTCAAAATCCACCTGACCGAGAACGTGGGCTTATTGATAATAACGTATTCTTAAATATCCTGAATGAGATCTGGAACAATCGGGTTCCACAGGGGTAAACTTCAGCCAAAGGCTACTGTTTGGCACCTATGACAAGCGTTGATCGCCAACACAGCGGTGATGCGATGTTCTTATCACTTAACTAAGTAACAATATGACGAAAAAGTACACAACCTCCAGTCACTGGGGAGCAGGGATTGCAGAGGTCAAGGACGGTAAATTAGTTCGCGTCAGTGCACACCCAATCGATACGGATCCTTCTCCTATCAATGACAACATGCACAGCTCTCTTTATGGGTCAGCCAGAATAAAGAAACCAGCTGTTCGTAAAAGCTATCTAGAGAACGGACCACAACATAAAAATAACACAAGGGGTCAAGAACCCTTTGTTGAGGTTTCTTGGGAAACAGCATTTGACCTTATCAGCAATGCTGTTAAGTCAACCTGTAACGAACACGGCAACAAAGCTATATTCGGCGGTTCTTATGGTTGGGGCAGTGCTGGTCGTTTTCATCATGCTCAAAGTCAGCTTAAGCGATTCTTAACCTGTGCTGGTGGATTTGTAAGCAGTGAAGGTAACTACAGCTACAATACTGCACTTATCCTGTTACCACATATTGTCGGTGACTTTAATAAATTGACATCTACTGCTACTCGTTGGTCAACGATTGCCAAAGAGGGCGAGTTGGTTGTTATGTTTGGTGGTGTACCACTTAAGAGCGCTCAAGTTTCTCCTGGTGGTTGCGCTCGTCACCGGTTGAAAGACGAACTACTGGCATGTCGCAAAGCGGGGGTAGAGTTTATTGACATCAATCCGTGTCGCTCAGACTCTCCGGCAGAAATTGAAGCTGAATGGTTGGCTGCAGTTCCTGGCTCTGACTCAGCGATAATGCTGGGACTTGCGCACACCTTGCTTGTTGAAGATCTTCATGACAATGAATTCCTCGACAAATATAGCGTTGGGTTTGATGAAGTTAAGGCGTACCTGCTTGGTGAGAAAGACGGCGTAACTAAAACAGCAGAGTGGGCCAGTGCTTTATCGGAAATCCCGGCTGAACGTATTAAACAACTTGCTCGCCAAATGGCTAAGTCTCGTACCTTTATCTGTACAGCCGCAGGGGTTCAAAGAACTGAGCATGGCGAACAAACGCTTTGGGGAACGATCACTTTAGCTTCTATGCTTGGCCAAATTGGCTTACCTGGTGGTGGCTACGCTATTGCGTATGGGTCTGACGGTGGGATTGGACTAATGCATCGCCCTATTCGTTGGCCTACATTCCCACAGCGCAAAAACAACGTCGATACATTCATTCCGGTGGCGTGTATTTCCGACATGTTGCTCAATCCGGGGGAGGAGTACCAATACAACGGTATGAATTTGACTTACCCGGATGTCCGTATGGTTTGGTGGGCCGGTGGTAATCCATTTCACCATCATCAAGATATTAACCGCTTAGTTGAGGCATTTCAGCAACCTGAAACTATCATAGTTAATGAAATCAACTGGACATCAACAGCAAGGTTTGCAGACATCGTATTGCCAGTAACGACAACATTAGAGCGAGAAGATATCGGTGCTGGATCCCGTGACAACAGCTTAATCCCTATGCCTAGAGTAGTTGAGCCTGTAGGTGAAGCTCGTGATGAGTTTGATATTTTCACAGAAATCGCAAAGCGTTTAGATATCGAAGAGGACTTCACTCAAAACAAGACCTCACGTCAATGGCTTGAGAGCATGTGGCAAAAGCTGATTCCTGAGTCGAAAAATTTAGGTGTTGAACTTCCAGATTTTGATGCGTTTTTGAATGGGGATATTATCGAGTTCGCAGATCCGAGCCCGGAAACCGTGCTGCTTGCGGAATTTAGACAAGACCCTGCCTTGCATCCATTGACTACACCAAGCGGTAAGATCGAGCTCTACAGCGAACGTATTGCCTCGTTTGGATACGAAGATTGCCCAGGACAGTTTACCTGGCTACCTCCGACAGAGTGGTTGAATTCAAAACAAGCGGAAATATTCCCGCTTCATATGATTTCAGGGCAGCCGAAAACAAAACTACATAGCCAACTAGACTCAGGCCGTTACAGCCGAAATGCTAAGATTAAAGGGCGTGAACCAGTGATGATCAACCCGATAGATGCGAAGAATCGAGGAGTTGAAGATGGAGATATCGTAAAAGTTTTTAACGACCGAGGGGCTTGTCTAGCAGGCGTTGTTGTTACTGAAGACATTCGAGAAAGAACCATCTATTTGTGTACGGGTTCATGGTATGACCCGATGAATCCAAGTGAAAAAGGTAGCCTTGATAAGCATAGTAATCCGAATGTTCTCACTCATGATAAACGTACATCGAAATTATCACAAAGTACTGCGGCTCATAGTGCATTAGTCAATATAGAGAAATTCGAAGGCGACTTGCCGGAGATAACTGTATTTGATTCGCCTGAGATGTCTACCGAGTAGCTAAATTCCGCGTTGACTCGTATTATAAAGAGGCTTTTGAGGACTCAAAACAAAAGAGTAGTGAAATACTTGTCTCTTGAGTACAAGCCTGGTTGATCAAGAGACTTAGAGAGTGCATACCTTTAAGGATGGTTTGTAACCTGAACCATCCTTGACGTAACGTTTTTATATCAGCACGACCGGTTCGTTTGGTATTTCTCTAACTCCTTAATCAGGCAATACCGTTGTAAACCTATTATATGACGTGCTTTCTTCGTCTGTTTTTTGCTCTCCAACTTTAACCACATTAGTTTCAATTCTTTACTTTTTAACACCTACTTATAACTGCTCTTAGAGATCTTATTTGACTAATTCATAGATCTCAACTCTCCTTACTCTATGTGCCCCACATAGTCGAGATGTTATCGAACTTTTTTATAGATATTGACGATCTCAGAATATTTACT
>NZ_JBFRJM010000018.1:58106-83607 GCF_041468865.1 Vibrio sp. 10N.286.52.C3
AGTAAATATTCTGAGATCGTTAACATGCATATTCTACCGCTTTCCCCATCCAGTATTTCTTGTTCACTCACCTCATGGGAATCACCAGCGGCTGAGTATGTTGAGCTTGGTGTTTCCCTGGATTCAGTCTTAGTCAATAACCCTAATGCCACATACCTTGCTTATGCTAATGGAGATTCCATGGAAAGAATTGGCATCTTCAACGGCGACTTATTAGTCATCGATAGAAAGCCACAAGCTCAACATTTTGATACCGTTATTGTCAGCTTAAATGGTGCATTTATGTGCAAGATCCTTGATGTGCATAACAGGCTTTTGCTGTCAGCAAATCCTCATCATTTGCCTATTGAGATCCATCCAGAAGATGCCTTTGCGATTGAAGGGGTTGTGATACGTTCTATCCGTCTACATAAACCACTGCCTGAGTTCATGTAATGTTTGCTCTTATAGATTGCAACGCTATGTATGTCGCTTGCGAACAAGTATTTCGTCCTGATTTACGACACCTACCCTGTATTGTCTTATCAAACAATGATGGTGCCGTTGTAGCTGCGAATAGGTTGGCAAAAGAAGTTGGAGTGAAAAAGTTTGAGCCCTATTACAAGCAAAAGGCACTCATTGAAAAGCGTGGTGTGAGCGTTTTTTCATCAAACTATGCTTTATATGCTGACCTGTCTGCAAAAATGATGGCAACAATTACGGCGTTCTCACCAAGGAGTCATATTTACTCAATAGATGAATGCTTTTTAGATATCAGTCGTTTTTCACATATTGAGTCAGATTTAATCTCGTTCGGTCAACGGATTCGTCAAACTGTTTGGAAAGAGTGTCGGTTGCCCGTTTGCTTTGGTGCGGGTGATACTTTAACACTATCTAAAATGGCCAACAGAGTTGCAAAAGTTGATAAAGAGTTGAATGGTGTCTGCATCATTGATTCTGAAGACAAGCGTCAACAATATTTAGCATCACAACCTGTATCTGAAGTTTGGGGAGTTGGAAGAAGATTGACACAACGTATGAAGTTAATGGGGATTGAAACGGCTCTCGATCTAGCGAATTTAAGTCCTGAACAAGCAAGATGCTCTTTCAATGTAGAAATTGAACGAACCGTTCGTGAGTTAAATGGCCATCCTTGCAAAGCTTGGGACGAATGCAGAGCGGACAAACAACAGATATTTAGCACTCGTAGCGTCGGTAACCGAATAACGTCACTTGAAGAACTAAAGCAAGCCCTCGCCTTTCACGCTGCCACAGTGGCAAGAAAAGCACGCAACCAAAAGAGCTCATGTGCTATTCTCATGGCTTTTGCCAACACATCACCTTTTGATGACATACCGCAAAACTTCAAAGACACCTACATATTTGAATTTCCAACCAACGATACAAGTAAGTTGACGAAAGCAGTGACGTTGATGGCAACAAGGTTGTTTAAGCCTGGTGTCAGCTATTACAAGATTGGCGTAGGAGCTATGAACCTAGTATCCTATCGGCAGCGTCAGCAAGACTTATTTTCGGAGCCAGATAACCCTGCGTTAATGAAAGCCATAGATAAACTGAATAACACGTTGGGTCGTGATTCGATTTTCCTAGCTGCTCAAGGAACTACGCATGATTGGGCTATGAAACGTAATTTTTTATCCCCTCAATACACGACAAAGTTAAAAGACCTACCAAGAGTGCTTTGCTAGTAAACTGTCTGAAGAGTTGAAACTAGTTTTCCTTAAGCTTTTGGATAAAAATGAACTAGTGACTTTCCTAAATTAGCACATCATGAATAACTATAAGTATGGAAAGCCCAAGACACTTAACAAAGTGTTCAATCTATCTAATGCAGATCATTTAGATTACCAATCTCATTCGGCCCCACGCTAATCAACGTCGTAAGACCACATAAATGCCCTTTATGAAGATAGTCATAAAACACACTTACGAATAATTTAGAGGCCTTTGACGCGCGCGCCAAAGGCCTCTAAATAGTCTTGTTTTAGTCTGAAAGCTATGGACGGAGAATTACTTCACTTATTCTAGAACTATCCATTTTGGGGAGGATCAAATGCCGTAAGTTCTAATACTGGCCCTGTGTATTTTTCAATCTTCACAAGCGCAGAGTTTGCAGCACAGCCATTCGCCAAACGAGAAGTCGGAATATCCAACGTAAGCACGTTACAGCCACCGTTTTTACATAAGCCGGTATCTTTATCTAAATCTGGCCAACCGCCTTCATGGATACATACAGAGCCTTGTTTTATGCCATCAGTCACTAATGCACCCACCAATACCTGTCCACGACCATTATGTGCACGAACCAAATCACCGGTTTTAATGCCTCGAGCTTTCGCATCTTCAGGGTGAATTGAAATCGGCTCACGGTCTGCAATCGCGTATTCTTCGCGGATCTTCGCGTAGTTGAACTGGCTATGCAGACGATGCGCTGCGTGTGCTGTCATCAGTTGCAGTTCGCCATTTTTAGCGTTACCTGTGTACTCTGTTGGTTCTAACCAAGTTGGGTGCGCTGGGCAATCTTCTAATTGGTAACTTTCAATGGTTCTTGAGAATACTTCGAACTTGCCACTTGGCGTACCTAATGGGTTCATGATTGGGTTCTCACGAAAATCAGCGTAACGAACGAACTGTGCATTCTTCTCGTTCCACTTCATTTCGATTAACTGGTTGTCTTCCCAAAACTTACTAAAGTTTGGCATTGCAATGCGTTGACCACGACCACCTTGTTGTGCGGTTTTGTAGAAACCGTATAACCATTCCATTTCGGTTTTGCCTTCGGTGTATACATCACGACCACCTGGAGCAAGGAGTTCTGCCATATCAGCAAACACATCAAAGTCGCTACGCGCTTCGCCTTGAGGCTCAACCACTTTCTTCATTGGCACTAGATGCTGGTTACTGTAATCACCCGTCATTGTCATATCATTACGTTCAAACGATGTAGTAATTGGCAACACAATATCCGCATGTTTAGCTGCCGCTGTCCAGTATGGTTCAGAGATAACGATCAGCTCAGGTTTTTGCCAAGCTTTGATCAAACGGTTGGTATCTTGGTGATGAGTAAAGTTAGCACCGCCCGCCCACCAAATCATTTTTATGTCAGGGAAAGTTAGGTTATGACCATTATGATGATAGCTTACTCCTGGATTTTCTAGCGCTTCAACAATGCGTGCTACAGGGAAGGCATTTAAAGAACCCGACACTGCCCAGTCGTTACCCGCAGATGAACCACCACCAATAGCCGCTGAAATAGCAGGAAGTACGCCTGCATCACGTGCAGGATTGCCACCGTTTGAATAGTGGTAAGAGAGGCCAAAACCACCACCAGGTAAACCAACTTGACCTAGCATCGTTGCTAACGTGACCAGCATCCAGTGACGCTGTTCACCATATTGCTGACGCTGTATACCCCAGCCAGACATCAGCATAGTGCGGTTCTTGCTGAAGATATCAGCCAGTAGTTCCAGCTGTTTCACTGGCACACCACAGATCTCAGACGCCCACTCAGCGGATTTTTCAACGCCGTCTTCTTTACCCATTAGGTACGCTTCGAAAACGTCATAACCTGTTGTGTATTTGCCTAAGAATTCTTTGTCGTGTTTGCCTTGTTTCACCAATGTGTGTGCGATGCCCATCATCATGGCAACGTCCGTCATTGGGTGCGGAGCGATCCACTGAGCATTATCTCCGAAAAACTCGATGGTCTCAGAACGCATTGGATCTATCGCAATCACGGTCTTACCTGATTTCTTCAACTGATGGAAGAATTCAAGCCCTGCACAGTCGCTCGAACTCCAAGCAATTTTCAAGGTATTGATTGGGTTTAGCCCCCAAAGCACCACCACATCACTGTGCTGAAGAATAACTGGGTAAGTTGTTTGTTGTTCATATACCTCAATTGATCCCACGACATGCGGCATGATGACCTGCGCAGCACCTGTCGAGTAGTCACCTAAGTGACCAGAGTAACCTCCAGCCATGCTCATGTAACGTTGTAGAAGCGTTTGCGCTTTGTGCAGAACACCACTTGAACGCCAGCCGTAAGAGCCTGCGAATACCGATTCCGCACCGTGCTCTTGACGAATACGTGAATGTTGTTGGTGAATCAATTTGTACACTTCATCCCAAGAGATACGAACAAATTCATCACCACCACGCACACCTTCAGGTGCAGATGGATTAGCCAAGTAGCCTTTACGAACCATAGGGTATTTAACACGCGCTTTTGTGTGTACTTGATCCGGGCCTGTAGTTTGAAGGCTGTTTGGAACCGTTTGTGCCAATGCATTCGTGGTCGACAACAGTTTGCCGTCTTCCACTTCACACAGCATTGGGCCCATACGGCCTGCTGTTAATACACCAGAGCCGCGTTTCTCAGAAGCCATTGCGCTCATTGGTGTCAAGGATGTGAAAGCCAGCGCACCAGTAGTGATACCGGTACCTTTCATAAATCCACGACGGGTCATATTAGGCATAATTTTATCCTTTTAATTCTCTTTAGTGACCAACAACGTCTTTCGCGTGGTTTTGGAAGTACTTAGTCAGCAGCTCAAGGTTTTGCTCTGAAATGTCTGTACGATCGCCCATACTTTTCGCAACAGGTCCCCAAGCATTCACAGTAAAATGGTTTGAAGGAATCTTCGCGTGACACGTTGCACAATAAACATTGTCCAACTCTTCTGCATAAGACCAGATTGGGTCTAGGGTATCGACAACTGGGTCCGTAATGTCACCAGTTAACGCTACTGAACGCCATTCATTACCGTAAACATCGGCTTCGTATTCACCAGTAGTCAGTGCTTCTTGACCTTTGTCGGTTAGTGTCGCAACGATTGCACGTTGACCTTCACCGAAGTAAAGCACTTGTTCTGCGCCTTTCATTTGGAAAGCATTCAGAGTTACAGTACGGTTATCGCCTTCAGCTTTAACGACTTCAAGTTCAGCTGTCGGGTTTATGTTACCAAATTCGCCCATTGCGATGTCGGTTACGGGGTAAACCACTTTCGCATCTGCTGGCGTGTTTTTCGTAAAGGCCATCAAGGTATCGAACGCTTTGCTGTCTAACTGAGCTTCAGGAGCAAAGTGCGCTACGCCTTTGTGACAGTCGATACACGTTTGGTTGTTCTCTTTACCGTAAGCGTGCATTTTCGCCGCATCACGAGATTGCTCGAACTCTTCCATGGCATCGAGTTCGTGGCAAGAACGACATGTCGCTGAGTTATTCTCACGAAATTGAGCCCATACTGTTTCAGCCATCTCTTCACGATGTGCTTCGTATTTCTCTGGTGTGTCGATCTTACCAGTGATGAATTCGTGGTAGATGTCTTTAGACGCCCTTACCTTAGTGATCACGTAGTCAATCGGATCGGAAGGGATGTGGCAATCGGCACATTCCGCTCGAATGCCTTTTGCGTTACTGAAGTGAACTGAACCTTGATATTCTTTGTGAGGTGCTTCCATTGTGTGGCAAGAAACACAGAACTCAGTACTCGATGTATAGTGCATAACAGCTGCAGTTCCCCCTAAGGTTAACCAACCAATACCTATACCAACCGCCGCTATTAGCGCGATATATCGTTTTTTAATAGACATATTTAGACATCATCTTTAATAATTAATGATAATTGTAATTATAGTAATACTTTGGAGGTATTTCTTGTTGGCCCATGCCATCAATTTTCTTTAAAGAGAATAAGCAATGTGATCACACTATTAGTTTTAGAAACTAAATTAAGAATGTACAATCATTTGCGCGTAAAAGCTGAAACTAGAACCAAGTTATGAGATTACTGATAGCTAGATCTAATTTACTCACGTGATAAATCATAGGACTCCAAAACGCCCGATGAAGTACATCGAGCGCTTTAGTTTATTAAACATCAACTCATATAAGGGTAGGTCACTTTTAATAAACAGGCTTCATTAGCTCGATGTTGTCAATATAGACTGAACCATCAAGTGGAAATTTATCTCCTACAATGTTTAAGAATAAGTCAGGGAGTTTTTTAGAAACGTCACCTAAGTCAATCTCTACTTGCTGCTTGTAGTATTCTTTTCCGTTCATGGTAACCTTTTCTAATTTATCTACGGTTGTACGATGCTTATCTGCGTCTAGTTTTACCCAACCGTCACCAAGAGCAGCGTAAGGGCGCACACCACCATTGTCTTTCTCTAAAGTTGGTAGGTATAAGTCGTAGCGAAGTTTAGTATGTTGGCCGAACTTCTTAACAGAACTATTGCGAAGTTTTAATTCTTCCCAATCGTTCTCACCTGACCAGATAATATTTAACTTCAACATTGGGCTTCCTAGTTCGTTAGATACCTCTAATGCGGGAGTCTTCCAGCTCGCTTGCCATGTACCTTCTCGCTCCCAACCTTGGAGTGAACCATTTGAAAAATCATAAGCAGTACCAACTTCATAACCTAGAATAGGGCGGTTGAATTTAACTTTGATCTTGTCTGTTTGGCGAGGGCCTTCTTTAAATGAAGCGACAGCAATTAGTGTTTTTTCACCGTAACCGATACTAGAAATATCAAGATCTGCATGATAGTAACCATCGCCATCGGTATCTAACATAGGTATAACTTTTCCAGATTCAGGAAGACGGAGGTCTATGTTTGTGACGTTGCTACTACCTTCGCTGAATACATAGCTCGAAACCGTAATTTTTTGCTCAGGAATTGTCATTCCGTCAATAGGGTATGCGATGAAAACTGCATCTTTCGTTTCGTAGTTCAATCCACGCATCTGTTTGGAATGGTTTGTTAATATCTTGTCCGTTCTCCCACCATCTTTAAGAATTCGGAAACCGTCGTAATCAGGATAAAGGTTATCAGGTTGATTCGATTCAAAACCTGTTAGGATCCAAAACATGCTGCCAGCAAGCCCTTCGTTATATGCTGTCTCAGTCCACTTGCGATAGATTAGATCTCGGTTTTGAGGTTCATTTTTACCAATCCCGTATTCTTCAAGTACCGCTGGCTTGTTTGCTGCTCTCGCTGCCGCTGCATGATCTTTGATCCATTGTGTCCCCCACTGTTCGGCGTTGTGTTTACCCCAATGTTCCGGGTATAGGTGGAATGTGCCGTAGTTGATGTTCGGCAGAGTAATAATTCGCTCCCAATCGACTCCTTCGTTACCGTTGTACGCCCAATCTTCGTGTCCCGGGCGCTTAAAAAAGCCCTCTGAACCTAGTGCAATAAGTTGGTTTGGAGCTTGAGAGCGAACATAATCACTCATTTCTTTTGTCCAAGAGTAAAGTAGCTCTCCTGATGTATCTGATTGTGCACGCGGCTCGTTACCCAGTTCCCAAGTCATGATGGCTGGTTCGTCACGATACGTAATGTCTGTGTATTGGTTAGTGTGGTTTACGATGTGTTTTACGTAATTTTTGTAAGCTTTCTTAATACGTTCGTCACGGTAAAAATCATCATGATGCGCTCCATCAAACCATTTTACATACTGAGGCATCCCGCCAAAGTCACCCCAGTTGTTTGTAAGGGCAATCACAACACGAATACCGCGTTTTTTAGCTTCTGCAATTGTAAAATCAAGGCGTTCTAGTGCGCTCTTAACTCCGCTTGGAGGAGTATAGACGCCAGGATCTGGTTGCATAGTATATTCATGGCTTATGCCTTCCATAAAGCCCCATACTCGAATTGAGTTGAGTCCCATGTCTTGAGCGTCATCAAGTACAGAAGTGATCATCGCATCTGACTTATAGTGCATGTAATAATTGTTTGTGCCAGCAAACCTGTAGGGTTGACCATCAAGTATTAGCTGGTTGCCTTTTTGAGACACAAAACTGCTAATACTTTCAGCGGGGAAGGTTGGCTTCTCTGTATTTACTACAGTTGTTGAGTGACATGCAGCAAGACCGATAAGTAATGGTAGAGAGTAGTAAATGGGTTTCATTATATTCATCCTTAAGTATTTTTCATAAAGGGCTTAGTTTTTAATCTGCCAGTAATGGTTGATACTTCGCTCTTTAATTCTTCTGTATTGTGTATTAAATCAACCTTGCAATTAATGAAAACGTTTCGATTTTGTGTTTTTGCTCATATTATTGATTCTATTGTGATTTTGTTCACAATAAGTAACGTAAATTGACCTTATTGGCGTGTTTTATTTAACTTGTTGTTTTTATTTGTATTTTTAGGTTTTATTTCGTGTCTATTATGTTCTAAGGATAAAAGATGTTGACGGCCATCACGTTGTAAAAATATGCGTATGGTTATTTTAAATTCGTAACGTTAATATTTTTGTGTTGAAACATATCAGATTCCTCAAATTGATCTGGGGATGAATGGAGAAGAATAATGAAAACGTTTGTACCTACACTTACCAAAACACTTATTGCTGGTTCAATCCTACTAGGCCTTAATGGCATGGCTAATGCTGGAGTTATGGATGGGATCAGTCCAGAGCTTGTAAAAGGTGATATAACCTTTTATACAAACCGTACAGATCTAGTAGAAGCGGGCCTATATGACCGGTATGAAAAAGAATTTAAGAAGCTATATCCGAATGTTAACGATGTAAAAGTGGTTGCTTTTGCCGATTATCAAGGTGGCTTACGCCCTCGAATGAACACTGGTGATTATGGTGATCTTGTTCTCATTCTTCCATCTGTGCCATCAGAGCAGTATGGCAATTTTTATGAGCCACTAAACGAGATTTATTCACACGAAGAAGTTTATTTCTTTGATGCGTGGGAAAATAACGGTAAGTCGTACGGTGTTTCTATGGGTAACTCTGTTGAGGGCCTTGTTTATAACAAAGACGTTCTAAAAAATGCTGGCGTTGAGGTTCCAATTAAAACTTTGTCTGGCTTCTTCGAGGCCGCAGATAAAATTAAATCCCAGGGCCAGATTCCACTATATGTAAACTTTGGCGCACAATGGCCATTACAACAATGGGATAAATTCCCTCTAGTGGTGGGTGGTACCGATACCGTTTACGAAGATATGCTTGACCAAGATAAGCCATTCTCTGGCGACACTCCCTATAACACCTCATTAAGTGTACTTAAGCGTCTTATTGATAATGGTTATACAGAAAAAGATCTTATGACTAACTCTTGGGAAGACTCTAAAGCAGCGATTGCAACGGGTGGTGCTGGTATGTACTACTTGGGTAATTGGGTTATTCCTCAAATTATCGAACGAGGTGCTGAGTCTGACAGCATTGGTTTCATGCCCATTCCATCTGACGAGTCAGGTGAGCTTAAGGCTCAGATGAACCATGATTGGGGTTATGCCGTGAGCAAACATTCAGACAACAAAGAAACAGCTAAAGCATATCTCAAGTTCTTAATTGAAGCGTCTGACTTTGATGAAGTTGCTGGGTTTATCCCAACGCTGAAATCTAAAGCGCCTGCACTAGCTCAGCTGAACGAATATATGAGTTACGAGCCTCAAGTAATCCAAACTCCAATTAACTCTTCGACTTTCATTGAAGTAACGAATCGCTCAAAGATTGATTTCTATTCAGGGGGTTACATTCAAGACATCATTACTTCTGGTGATTTTGATAAAGCACTTGAAAAGCTTGATTCACGTTGGAATCGCGCTAAAAAGCGTGTGATGAAATAGTACTTTGTTACCTAGGGTTATTTAAACCATAACCCTATTCGTTCTACTCCACTATTTATTTCTGTTGGTATCCATAGCCAAATCTACATTTGTACTTAATGACTACAGTGAGACAGCTTACTTTTTCATTTTTAATTTAAGCTCTATATAGCGGTATTTAGGCTTGGGAGAACTTCGGGGGGAGTCTCCCTATTTTTTTGCCTGAATTTCACGGCCAACAGATAAAATTCATTGCAAAGGAAACATATGAGCCTTAAAAAATATATATTACCAACCGTAATTTGTACTATGTTAGCTGGTTGTCACGAAAATGCTTCAGATGTTGTTGAGTATGTATCTCCCGGCGGTGGTGGTACATCTGTTCCATACCTGTCCTATCAAGAGAGTAATATTTACGTTAACGGTGTGAATACGGCCTGGTTAAATTACGCTCAGGATTTTGGGACCGGTCTCGATGAATCTCGAGCAATTCAATTATTTGATCAAGTTAGGAGTGTCGGTGGCAATTCTGTTCGTTGGTGGGTACACACTAACGGAACAGTAAGTCCTGTATGGTCAGCAGATAAAAACAGTGTAGCAAGCGGAGCTGAGCAAGCACTGGTTATTGCTGATATGAAAACAGCATTAGATCTTGCCGCTGAACGAGATATGTATGTCATCTTCAACTTATGGTCGTTTGATATGTTAGCTATCAAACAAGACGGTGTAACCGAAGTCGTTGATGCAAACTTTAAGCTTTTAAGTGAACCGGGAATGCAACAAAGTTATATCGATAACTTTATTTTTCCTTTACTCGAAGAGGTGGCAGGACATCCAGCCTTGCTCGCGATAGACCTATTTAATGAACCTGAAAATATGACGGAGTCATGGTTTAGAGAAAGAGAAGGTTTGGGCTCTACTTATAACGTGAGTATTGATCAAATTCACCAGACTACAGCGGTACTTAGTGCTGCAATTCACAATAAATCTGACGAATTAGGTAAACAGGTTCTTGTTACTACAGGACCTAAATCCCTTGGTATGTTTAATACTGATGGATTCGGGGGCGACAATTATTACAGTGATGAAAAAATGGAAGCCCTTGCGGGTAAAAATGCAGGGCTAGATTTTTATGCTCCCCACTACTACGATGATATGGGTAAAGAAGGCGCATGGTCTCCTTTCTATCATAAAGCGAGTTATTGGGAACTAGATAAGCCTATTGTTATTGGAGAGTTCTTTGCAGATGCAGATGCTTATAAGCCTGCCGATTTCAATTACTTTGGTGACCCATTATCAGAAGCAGAACTATGTGTGCGCCTTGGTGAAAATGAATATGCTGGTGGTTTAAGTTGGCAATGGACAAACCAATATAGTCAATCTACTTTAGACTGTGTCGCAGCAAAAGCTGGAGTTGAAATTGGCCCTGTATCTGGTATTTATGATTTTGATGATGGAATTGTCCCCACTGGTTTCGCTACAAAATCAGAAACAGGTGAGAAGCCCATTATGTCAATTAGTGAATCGGAATCGAACTCCAGTGACAAATCACTAATGATAAAAGTGAATGAAGAACACACGGGTGAGAAGAAAGCCTATGTCCAGTTTCCTGTCTCAGGGTTTGATTTCGATGTTGTTGGTACGGTAACACTTAAAGTTAAGTTAAGTGCCGACCTCTCAGCAGCCGGGTTTTCCGGTGGTAAACTCTATATCAAAGATGGAGATTGGGTTTGGAGTGAGGGGCCTTGGGTAAACATGTCAGCAGAATACTGGACTGAAGTAAAGTGGGTCATGGAGACCCCTCCGACTTCATTAAATGAATTGGGGCTTCAATTGTATGCTGGAGACGGGAGCCAGGAAACGTCTGCTGTGGCTTACATTGATGACCTGATGATTCAACCTTAGTTGAACTGCAGTTTTATTACCTTTAGAAGAGGGAGTGGCAGAAAAGTTACTCCCGTTTTTTTGTAAATAACAAGATTGATAGTCTCATAACTAAGGTTGTGTGCGTTAGTCAACGTTAATTATTGCCTTCTGTTCAAGAAGGTGAATGGTAGCGGATTAAGTAAGATTGCCAAAGCCAACTGTATAGCCTCAACTTTGGCAAATTAAAATACTTTTGACTAAGCTGTTGTCAGTAGGCGCGAGCAACGTTTCCTATATTAGTAACAACAAACGTTTTGCTAATGAAAGGTATAAATGCGGACTCGCCTTTTGTGATGGTTAGCTCTTCTCCAGTATGATGCTTAAACGTCGCACTACCATCAATTACAAACCAAATTTCTCCTCGATTTGGTGTTATTTCAGCACTATCCGCATCAGAGAATATTGAAAATGAGAAGTCTTCTACTGGAACTGGAAATTGCTGCTCTGCACCAATAAGTTTGGGTTGTGTCAAAATTTTTTCTTTTTCCAACGGCATAAATGTACATGCAGAGATAAGTTCCGGAACATCTATGTATTTAGGTGTTAACCCTCCTCTTAATACGTTGTCTGAATTTGCCATGATTTCTAAGGCCGTGCCCTTTACATAAGCGTGAGGGGTGCCTGAGTGTAAAAACATTGCTTCTCCCGGTTGTAGTAAAACAACATTAAGCAATAGCGGTGAAAGTAAACCTATGTCATCTGGATAGACTTCATTAAGATCTAGGATAAATTCTGCAAGAGAGTGGTTGCTTGTGTGTGCCCACGACAACAATTGGTTTATTGCTGTTAGTTTCGTTACTTCATCGAGAGTCATAAGCTCTTGAAATAGTATTTGTAAACTTTTGCTGTCAGGTAACTGTGTGTATTGCTGGATCAACTCTTCTATTGCATCAACCTTCACTTCTTTCAGTAAAGTAGCAATCTCGTCAAACTCTCTAAACCCGTTCATCGCAAGATAAGGTGTTAGTGCATAAACTAACTCTGGTTTGTGGTTGGGATCTTTATAGTTTCGGTTATAGGCATCAATTGCGATTCCTAAATCGTTTTCTTTTTGATAACCGATTTCCGCTTCCATTTTTGTTGGGTGTACTTGAATTGAAAGGGCTTTCTCTGCTGCCAAAACCTTGAAAAGAAAGGGTAATTCACCAAATCTTTGAGATGTATTTGTACCTATCAGGGCTTCAGCGTTGTTGTTTATAGCTTCGTGTAAGGGCGTTGCTTTTCCTTTCCACGTAATCACTGAACTAGCTTTTGGGTGTGCGCCCATCCAAATTTCAGCCATTGGTTTGTTGTCTATATTGGCGATATCAAAAAGGTGGGGAATTGAGGTTTTGCTCCCCCACGGATAGTTTTGAATGATGTTTGTTAATGGGTAAAAAAAATTCATATCTGGCTCCTATTGGTACCTAAATCGAAACGTTACGATATTTGGTGGTTATTATAGGCTAATATAAACGTTATTTTATTTGTATATCTTTTTCGATCACAAGAAGGTTTGTACAGTTTTCTGTGATGATGTCTTGTTTTTTACGTTGTTTGTCTAACTGTATAGATGATATTGATTATAAGATATCTGCCTTTAAAAAAGAAAATCGAAACGTTGCCACCTTTCCGTAACGTTTTGTTTTTTGCGTGAATTTATTAACATTAGATTTTGGTAGGGATTCAGCTCAGTGTGCAGTCATGGCAAAAGAAGGTAATGAAGTGGTCGAGAACTTCTCTGTGCTTAGTCAAGATGAGCGGTTAGAAACGTTGATACCACACTATCTTAGAGTTGGTGAACTACATGGTATTGATGGTATTGCAATAATTTCATGTGGAGCTGTAAATCTAGAGAGCTCAGTTACTCATGGGCAAAAGGCTCCCAAAGAAACATATTCTTTGGTTACAAAATCTAGCAAAGAATAATTCACTCAGTCTTAAATAAGAGGATACTAGATAATGGAGATTGGTTTATCTCAATGGTCATTTCATCGTTCTATATTAGGTAGGAGCCGTGAAGATTATGACCGCTATTTGCAAGAGTTACATTCTGATAACCCAGACACAATTTTGAGAGGAGATATGGACTCCATCTCTTTTCTTAATACCGTCAATGGTTTAGGTGTCACTACAGTAGATTTAGTTAACATCCTATTTTTTTCGAGAGCTACCGATTTAGCATGGCTTAAAGAGTATCGTAATAGGGCTGAAGAACTTGGGATCAAGTTTGGGTGCTTGATGTGTGATGAACTTGGAAACTTAGGGGCTTCATTAGCTTCAGAGAGAAATGCTTCGTTAGAAAAACATTTGATTTGGTTACAGGTCGCCTCAGAGCTAGGTTGTTCGATGTTAAGGGTCAATGCGTACGGTGACGGAACTTACCTAAACCAGATGAAGCAATGCGCACAAACCATTTCGGCTCTTGCTGACTGTGCCATAAATTACGGTATTAAAATTGTTATCGAAAACCATGGTTTTTCCTCTAACAATGGCGCTTGGCTTGCTATGTTGATTGAAGAAGTAGGCAGAGAAAATGTCGGTGTTTATTTGGACTTCGATAACTTTTTTATGGGCGGGTGGCATCATGACCCGAAGAGGCATTATGACAGAACTCAAGGAGTTATAGATCTTGCTCCTTATACATTTGGGGTGAGTGCTAAATCTTATAACTTTGACGAAAACGGAAATGAATTAACAGTTGACTTCAAAAAATATATTGAAATTCTTAGAGAGCATGACTTTGATGGTGTCGTCTCTGCCGAATATGAAGGTGATGTTCTCAGTGAGTTTGAAGGCACAAAAAAAACTATCAATTTGATTGAAAGAACTATCAGTTGAATTGCCATCCAAACTCGAAATGATAAAGTAAATCAATTAGATAGAACAAAAGTGACTTCTTGAAGATAAAAACGGCTTTCCTTGGAAAGCCGTGATTAACCAGATATAAGAGCAGTACAGGCTTTGCCAGGGCACTCCAAAACCGATCTATCCAATGTTCAATTATCAACAATTGCCCAATTGCGTATCAATATCATCGCTTGTCAGAATGAAGGGGCAATTACTGATAATTTAATCTATTACCAATATGCATACATTGTGTGAATAATATTCATTTGTCACATGGTTTTATTTTACTCAAAATGCCGTGCGCCTAATTAATTTTTATTCGTGTATTACCTTTGGTCCTCCAACGATGACATCCTGAAAGTAGGGGGCTTCAAGAGAGAATGGATTTATGTTGTATTACGAAGAAGTTTACTTCAAAAGAAACCCGATGCATAGGAAGAGTTCTCAAACAACTTCATATGGGTTAAACAAGATAGTGATAGATTGAAGTGTAACAGTTTCTAATGACTATCGATTTACAAGGATTCACTAAATTTATATTAGCAAGAAGTTTCGAAAAAGGGAGGGGATTAAATTAACTACGTGAATAATGATCAGTGTATGGACTGCCTGTTAAAAAAGCACGACATTAAAAATGCAACTGACCGAGTTAATGGACTATATGTAGCGAGCTATAATGGCTTCTATTTTGAAAGTGTATTTCAACCTATAGTATCTTTTTCAGGAAGATTATTGGGGTTTGAGGCTTTAGTCAGAATTAAAGATGTCACTACGGGAGAACGGATAAATCCTTATTGTTTTTTTAAATCTATAAAGTCTGAGATTGATATGATTAATTTTGGTACTGTTTGCTATGATATTCATGTGCGCAATTTCTCTCAATCTCCTTATCGAAACTTAAAGCTATTTATTAATATGTCTCCTTGTATGTTCTCAACGATTTATAACAATGTTGACTTTATCTTTAATTTTACTAGTAGAATAGACAAAGAGGGTCTAGCATTTGAAAAATTTGTTTTTGAAGTAACAGAGTTTGAGGGTAAGCATATTTCAGGATTAATTTCTGGCATTGAAATGTTCAGATCCTACGGTATTCGAATTGCTATCGATGACTTTGGAGTTGACTTTTCTAATGAAGAGCGAGTTAAGTCATTAGCCCCAGATTTTATTAAACTTGATAAGTCTCTTTTGGATAGTTATATATCAGATGGGAATATCTCACTTATTGATGGTATATCGTTTTCTAAGAAAGAAGGTGCAATAGTTATCGTTGAAGGGGTTGAAACCAGAGAGCAGATAGATGCTTTATCAACTTTGAATGTTGATTATACGCAAGGTTTTTATTTTGGAAGGCCTTCGGCATTAACATAATTAAAAATAAATAGGCATAAGATGATTTTTTTAACGAGCTCAGATAGAGATTATATTAAAAATAAGGTTATTAATCCATTTTCAGGTTTTTTAATTGAACGATAACTTTAATGGTCATTTTTCTGAGGTTAAGTAATAAAATGTTTGATCGTCACATTCCGGAGTATCTCAAGGAAAGCCGATATTTGGAAAAGTGTGGTTCGCCTTTAGGAACTAGGTACGATCATGTTTTGTCCTTTTAGATATATAAGTGTAATTGGTGTGTATGAATGAGTTTAAAGTAAGAATTTTAGGAACAATCGGTGCAATTATTGCATTTATCGTTATTACGCTGATAGCGATTGGTTTTATGTCCTTTAAGGAAGAAAGCATAGAACTTCATAGGCAAGTGTTACAAGAAAAAAACGCAACAATTGATGAAAATCTATCCCAAAAGATAGAGGGATATCGAAGTGTTCTTTCTGGCGTAAAAGTCAGTAAATCTGATATGTCGACCAATGGCCTTTCCGACAAAGCTATTACCCAACTTGAGATGTTGTATCGGACACAAATCCAATTTATTGAAGGTGCTTACCTCATCAATATTGATGGTAGCATTTATAATGTTAAAGGTGAGAAACAAGACTTCAACGTTCGGGACTTAGGCCGCTCTTATTACAAGGCGGTGTTCAACGAAGGCAAAGTGTTCTTCTTTTCTGCTCCATTTGTGTCTGCGGTGACTAATCGAGAAGTTGTAGCAATGGCATATAAGATTGATGGCGATGTTGCTGTGATCACCACGGTTAATCTAGACTCTCTACTGGAATCTATCGCAGAACGAGAAGATATTTTCCTATACACAGAAGATGGTACCATTTTAGTCGCGCCATACCCTGAGCTACGAGGTAAAAATATTTACCAAGAGCGTCCCCTTTACAAGGGATTTAATACTAGTAATCGAGAGTTAAACTATAGCGCTTCTGTCAATGGTGATGACATTGCGTTCTCCGCTTTTTGGACTCAACTGGAGATTACAGGCTGGCAATTTGTCAGCTTTATTAAAGATGCCACAATAGAAAAAGGTGCTGACAATCAACTTGTTATTTCTATCATAGTGGGTGTTGTAAGTCTGTTGGTGGCTTTGGTCATATTGTTGGTAACAGTTAATAGGCTAGTACTAAAACCTGTCGGAGGTACTCCGAATGAGATAGCTGGTTTGATGGAGTTGATGGCTAAAGGCGACTTTACGCAGCGCGTTGAATCAACGGGAAGTGAAACTGGTATCTATCAGTCACTTATCAAGCTGTCGAACCAACTGTCAAAACTAATTAAAAACTCGCATGGCATTTCTGAAAATGTATCCTCCGCATCGGAAGAGCTGAACATGATCATGAACGATACAAAATCCAATGCTCAGGAAGAACTTTCCCAAGTGGAACAGATTTCTACTGCTATTAATGAACTATCTTCTACCTCTCAGGAGGTCAGCCAACAAGCTGTAGCAGCTGAAGAAGAGGCTAGAAAAGCCAAAGAAAATGTGGAACTTGGCAAGAAAACGCTTGAAGAAAATATTTTATTAACAGGGTCCATTGAAGCGTCGGTGAATGAAAGTGCTCATATAGTAGATGAACTTCGCCGGTATGCGATTGAAATAGGTTCGGTGACGGAGGTGATTAATTCCATTTCAGAACAAACCAACTTACTTGCGCTAAATGCAGCGATTGAAGCTGCAAGGGCTAGTGAACATGGTCGTGGCTTCGCTGTGGTGGCGGATGAAGTAAGAAGTCTGGCTTCCAAAACTCAGGAATCGACTGTTAGTATTCAAGAAATCATCGAAAAGCTGCAAAAGCAATCAGAGCGGGCTCAATGTAATATGGCTCAAAATGTCGAGCTTATTGAACAATCGGTTCAACTCGCAGACAACGTAAAGGCTTCCTTTGAAGGTATATCCACGTCAGTGGAGTCTATCTCTGATATCAACACCATGGTTGCGACTGCCGCACAAGAACAATTTAGTGTAACGGAAGATATCTCAAAGAACACTACGCTCGCATTCGACCTTGTGCAGCAAAATGTATCGGGTATTGATGAAACGCTTCAGGCATCGTCTGAGCTGGCTAGGCTCGCAGAGACACAAAAGAGTGAACTGGATTTCTTCAAAATCTAGTTGAGCTGATTATCGAGAAATGTGCGCATCAGATGGGCATTCCGATGCGCACATCTTCATATTTGACCCAATAAAAAAAAGATAGTGATGTCGAATTACAAATATGAGCAGCTTCTATCCATCACGATAGATAACGCATTGTTACATCTTTGGATCTCAGTAGCGACCACTGAGCAATATGTTTCTAGAGAAGCCCGCTCCCAAATCTTGGTGAAATGGTTTAAACCAAAAATAAAGCAAGCGAAGTATAAACTGATTAAGAAAGACCTAAGGTCGATTGTACTGACTGGTAGAGCGAATGCTAATCTGCTTGAAAAACGACTCTGCGAACTTCGAGAGTTATCCCTAAATAATAGGAAAAAAGTCAACGATATGCATAAGCTTCATTACCTACTTGAACACTTAAATGAAGATTATGGCATTAAAGCCGATTTGACTGAAGGTGTTGTAGAGTATCAACCGAATACCTTATATGTGTCTAAAAAAAATTTGGAAGATTGTTTCTCTGAAGGCAAGTGCCAAGTGAAGCCTATTTTGATGATCTTATCAGGTATCAATATTTTCACTCTGACAAGCTATATTCAAAAATTCGGCTTTCACAAAGTCGAAGAGGGCAATATATCACATTGTGGACTGATGTCTGTTTATCTATATCCAGTTAAGGCGTGTTGATTTTTCGTAATTGTTTTTTGAAAAACATGACAAAGGGTTATGATTTCTTTCATAAAAACAATATTAATAACTGATGGGAACTGTTGCTACAAGTTATGAAGAGAACTGGCTGTATTTCTAATTTAAACTTTATCTGGCCAAGTATGAATGTTTTCGTTCATACTTGACCTAGTGATTGCAAGCTTTGTGCGTATTACGACTATTTGTTTAAGTGATAGTAATCATTGATTGTCGTTACTCATGGTTAGACTACGTAGATTATTTCTGAATATAGTGTCGGAGTCGTCGCTGAAATCTTTGAAATCTCTATACACATGTTTTAGACATTCTGTTTTTCTGTCATCCGCAACACATAGACTCATGTAATTAAGATAGTCTGATATCAACGGGAAGTACACTAAAGAACTAGCACTTTCGTTAAACTGTGCATGCATCCATGTTTGCATATAGGCAATTTTTTGGGCTTTATTAGCTGGATCATGTTTAATTGCTTCAAGTACGATGCCGTTCCAAAAATTTGGGTGGTTGGTTCGATAATCGTTTCCAGATCTGTCACCAATTTCAGTGATTGCAGGGACTTTACTTTTCAAAATCGAGAAGTCTACAAGTTGGCCAATTTGATTGCGATAATCATTAAGATCTGTCTGATCGTATAAGTCCATGCCTATAATGTCTACATAGCTGGTACCATCGGCTTCATCGGTCGGGTAGTATTTAGTTGCATCACCAAAGTCGCGTCCAACTCCAACATCGGGAGACCATGCAAATAGCGCGTTATTGGTGTTCTTTTTTATATAGTTCACAGTATATTTGTATAGTTTTGTATACATGGTTTGGTGGTTGTAATTTGGAGCAAGCTCTGCTGATGAACCCCACCAAAACCAGTCACCATTCATTTCATGGTATAGACGAAGGACTATAGGAGTACCACCTGATATTATCTCTCCTTCATAAGAGTTACCGTTGTTAATTATGTCGATGATCTCTTCCCAAGTTTTAAGGAAACTGTAGAGGGCATTTTTGCCACGGTCTTTGTACTTCTCAGAATTACCTTGCTTCCAGTTGGGATCGAGCAGATCAATATCTTGAACAATATGGGAAAGATAGTTTTTATTTCCCGCCGTTAGTTTCTCACTACCGCCCGCCCAGACTTGAGGTACTACACCTCCTTTATGGTGAAAATCCATAGTGATTATTGCGCCGTTTTTATAATCCACCTTGGCTGCTCGAATATGATCCATCCGTTCTTTTTTTCCACGGTACAACATATAGTTAGGATCTGTTCCATGTACTGCGCCGAATTTATTAATGATTGTTTTTAGGTCTGATGACTCCGTATCACTGTTAGAGCCAGAAAGACCTTCGTGAGAGTATGAAAGTGGGAATTCAGCACCAAATAAAAATTTGTCACAAACACTAATGGAAGATAAAATCTCAAGTATTTTTTTGCTTCAGAGGAGACACCTTCGTCTGAGGCAGTAACTTTTCCGCCTAGTGTGGAACAATTTGAGACCTCTTCGTATGCAGGTATTCCATGGCAGCTCTGCTCATTTTCCCACCCCCACTTGTTAGAATCTACAGATGTGCTGCATGCTGGTGAGGAATACTCTATGGCTATAGAATAGATAGTTGGAGCACCGTATGAGCCAGTTTGGTCTGAGCCAATTCTAAGTGTATTCACTCCTGAATTTAGAATTACAGATGCCTGATATTTTTTTTGGTTGTTAAAACTACCGCCATTATTCAAAAGTAATGTAGTTGGGTTTTCACTATTAACGGCAAGAGTTATAGCCGTAATATCACTTGATGAATAGTTGATATCTAAATTTTGTTCACCATAGTGTGGAGACCAGAGTACAAATTCAATGTAACCCTCATCTTCGGATTTGAGTTTTACGTAATCACCATTTTGCGAAATACTAACACCTGAATATTGATTAGCTTTAGATGCCTTAATCATGATGGGGTCGTGTTGTGCGTGTATACTAAATGACGCTAGCAACCCAATCATTAAAATAAGTCTATTCATAGTTTTTATGACCTTTGTAGAGTGAGATAAATGCCTGGGGTTGGAAGCGCTAACCTCTTAAGGCTGTTTATAGATGAAAGATAAATAGCTTTTTCCAGGACGCTTTCCTACCCGTGGTTGCTATTTTAATTATTTTCTCGAATAATTAGTCAATTATTAATCATTAAATCGAATCTATTCACAATATCCATTTTAATTAATGATAACGTTACGATATTTGCTCCGATTTTTGTTTTTATTGTGATCTGAGCTACCAATTTTGGATATTACTTTAGTGAGTAAAATGGCTTTCTTACTTAATTAGATTTAGAGAAAGAATATCATTTGTCCCCAACTCAATAAGGTTGTTCAATGTTCTATTATCGCGTAAGTTCATTGTAATTTCTTAAGCTTAATCGTCTTCCTAGCAACGGTGTAACTTGATATACCTACACTTATAATCTAAGGCATAGTATGAAAGAGGGTTGTCGGGATGTAGAGGTTCTATTTTCAGAGCTTGATAATGGTGCTCTGACTCGGACTGGGGTTAGCTTAGTGTCTTTGTGTTGACTTGTTGTAAGTAATAAGCGATCATTTTCTATTACTTAATAGTAGTATTGATCTGCACCGCGTACTCTTGGTTATCTAAGACGAATGAACTTTGAAAAATGCTAATGAGAAACTGACTCTAACCGCTAGACCGCTAGACCGCTAGACCGCTTTATGGTTGTGTTCAAAGAATCACTCTCTGAATATGTGGTCCTGACAACTATATAATTACTTATTGGATCTAAGGTTCCTGTTTAGTTCGTATAATTTAGGAAATAAAACTGGTGTACTTTACCATATAACTTCCCTTGCTTCATTCTATGGCGAGCTTTTCAACCATTTTTTAGGAGAGCATGGTCGGTACAGGTAGTATCCCTGAATATATGTTACGCCGACCTTAGTTAGTGTCTTAAACATTTCCGACGTCTCTACACCCTCCGCAACAAGTGTGATGTTGTATGTATCCGCAAATTCGCATAGGTGTGTAATGAGTCTTAAACAGGCATCACATTGCATCGCTTCATGAACTAATGCTCTATCTAGTTTGACTTGATACAATGGAAGCTGAAATAAGCTGGTAATCGAACTCTTCCCAGCACCAAAATCATCGATTGACAACTTAAAACCATGCGCATGGAGTAAATTGAGAGTCGTCGTGATAGTCGATTCCTCATCTAACAAGTACGACTCAGTGACTTCTAGTACAATACGACTCGGTGAAACACCGAATTGAGCTACAATATCACATACATCATCCACGAAACTCCTTTTGAGTAGTTGATGTGCAGAGACGTTCACATTTACTAAGGGCTTGGTTTGATGAACTGCATCAAACATAACCAGATATTGACAAGTATGTTCAAGGATCAGCATCCCTAAAGTGTGGATATGCCCTAATTGCTCTGCGATTGGAATAAACTCTGCAGGTGATATATTGCCTAACTCAGGATGCTCCCATCTAGCCAAAGCTTCGAAACTTATTAGCACCCCAGTAATAGCTTGAACAATTGGTTGCAATGCAATCGTAATCTGACGTATATCAATAGCTGCTTCTAAGGCGTCTTGAATTAAAAAGTATCTATCAATATTATGTCGCAATTCTCCTGTGTAGGTCACCGGTGATCTTACCACTCGGGCGTACTCAGAGATATTAAAAACTTGTTCTAAAGGACGTGTTAAGTTTAGGTCACAAACTGGAATCGCCCCGAGACCAAGCTTGGGGGTAAGCGTAGAGTTGCAATTACAAGCTTGATGAAATGTGGATTCAATTTGATTCTGTAATGAGATAGACGTTTCCGCATCAATATTTTGCTTTATCGTGGCTACAAACACATCCGCGCTGATTTGATACAGTTCGTATCCCATATTTAAAACCTCGTCCAGCGTTGATACTAATGTCGAAGAAAGGATCGCTATTGCTTCATACACAACACGGCGTTGAAATTGTTGTAATTGAGTTAAGCAACACACCAAAATCCAACTTTTCTCATTTAGACTTGGAATATTTTCTAGGAATTGGTGTCGGTTGGGCAAGCCAGTTTCACAGTCATGAATAGCTATATGTTTGAGATATTGGTTCAAGAACATATCTTCAGACACGTTTTTATGTGAACCCACCATTGCAAATCCGTCTTGATACTCCACCCTTGTACTTGTTGATTCAATCCAAAGGTAGCAGCCAGATAGGTTTCTTACTCGATATTTCCTGGTCACATGTATATAAGGTAGTTTTTGTTGATGGCTATTTACTTCATGCCTTAATTTCTCTCGGTCTTCAGGGTGCACAAGTGCTAACCAATGTTCTAAGGTTGAACCTTCCGTTGAGAGAGAAAACTGCTGGTAGAATGAGTTATTGTAGAACTGAATTGCATTGTCGTCATTCATAAACCACAACCCTTCGCCCCCGGTTTCGAAGAGGCTGAGCATAAATTTTGGTAAAATTTGCTTGTTCATTTTATTTCCCTGTATTGGGGGGCACGCTAACATGTTATTATGACAACTACTCAAATTATCCAAGGCGAGTATTACTTCTATCAATAAGCATTTGATTGATGGTACATATTTGTAAACTAGGACTGTTTATTTTCCCAATGAACACACGATAGTTCTTTAGTACCTTGTAATTACAGGTTTCTAAACACTACTGAATTATATGTGACTGCTAATGATACTTTAAATAGTTACACAGAATTACCTCTAAGGTGCAGCCTTTAACTTTCAGTTGACAGTTGAAAAGCTCCTACATAACTCTCGAGGTTTTCAACGTTATTTTCGAGTTGTTTCGTCATATCCATGGTAGCAGCGGCTTGGGTATCTAACTTAAATGAATCATCTCTAAGATCGGTAATTCTCATACTAATATCACTAGAGACTGTAGCTTGCTCACTTATAGCGTTAGATATGATGGTCGTCATCTCAAGCACACGGTCGAATTCTTGTTGCAACAGGTCGAAAGACTGAGAGCCTTTGAGCACAACTTCAGCTGCGTCACCACCTTCTGACTTTAGAATATTCATTCTTTCGGTTGCAGCAGAGGTTTTAGAAAACAGCGATTCAATTTGTTTTTGTATCAACATGGTCGAGTCTTGTGTCCTTGTTGCCAGGTGCCTAACTTCGTCAGCTACAACGGCAAAGCCTCTACCTTGTTCACCAGCTCTAGCTGCTTCGATTGCTGCGTTTAGAGCTAGTAAATTGGTTTGTTCTGAAATATCCCGAATTACGTTTGATATACTGCCAATTTGCTCTGCTTCAGCATTTAAAGTTTCAATTTGAGTACAGGTATACCCAAGTTGTTCTGTAAGTCTTACCATCATTTGACGTGCTGTAGCCACCTGTTGAGCGCTATCCTCAGACATTTTGTGTGCGCTATTTACTGAGTCAGAGGCTTTTTCTACTAAAGATGATACTTGTTCATTGGTATTGGCCATCTCAGTGGTAGCTACAGAAATGCTGTCAGTCAACTCTTTCTGGCGTTCAGATAGAGTTTGTGAAGAGTGCATTGCACTCGCAACTAAATTTGTAGTGTGAGCGATTGAGGTGGATTGTGATTCAACTCCAGTTAAGGCTGTGTCAAAACTGTTCATTAGATCATTAAATGATGTCGATAACAAAGAAAGTTCGTTATTCCCGTTGTGCGTCAACCTAAAGCTCATGTCTTTTGTACTCGTCAGCTGAGTAAAACATGCGACTAGATTGTTCATAGGGTTAGTAATGCTTTTAGCTACTAAATAAGAGAATAGACCGATGAATGCGGCTGTAATTGAAAAAAGTGTTATAGAGATTTGAAATAGTCGTTCGGCCTCTTCAATTAGTACGTTTTTTCTAGTGGCTAACTCTTTAAGAAGTCCATTTTCAATATACTTGTGAGCTTCTGACGTTTTATTTTCAATGAGACCCCAACTGCTGGCTATGGAAGGAGCTATTGACAATTTAGACGTGCCTATGTATTTGTAAGCATCAAATACGTTCCAATAAACTTCATTTAACGTTTCCCATAAGCCAGAGTTGATGAACAATCGTTGATAGTTCTGTTCTGAAGCTTCACTTGCATATCGTAAGTACATTTCTCGATAGATCGCTTCTCTTTCTCGATAGAGCATAAGTTGTCCGAACTGATAGCTGTCGAAGGGTTTTGACAATGCGGAAGAAATGTTTGAATGAAGTTCTTCACTAGCACTTGATGCTAACAACAAATTGAAATAAGCATTGGCAATACTACCCAACTCTTGCTCTTCCATAGATGTTTGTACAACTTTACTTAATGTATTAAGTAAGAACATTCTAGTGCGGTTGATATCTACGGCGGTCCAGATAGTCTGACCATCAAACCTATCTTTGTATTCATCTGAGCTCGATTTTTTGTTATCCGCGACTTCTCTAATCAAATTCAACTGACGGAGCTTTTTCTTTACCATATCTAGTTCTTCTTTAGACCAAGTGGTGGATAGAGGCTCTTGGTTAGATTTTATAAACAAGAGTAGATCACGCTCCCGACTTTGAGAATAATCTCGATGTTTAAGCATCAGGCTTTTAGTTTGTCTTAGGTTTTCCGCATCTTTATCGTCAGTATAAAGATAATCAAATATAGATCGTTGCTCCTCCTTAAGTGCAAACAAGAGGGGTGAAAGTTGTTGTACATATTGAATAGCGACATCTAATCTCTCCATTTTTTGTTCTTGCCTAAATGAATTACTTACGTAATCAACAGAAAAGAAAAGAACTACAATTAAAGGAACGATTGTTAATATAAATATACGTTGACTAATTCGCATATTATTGAGGATTTTCATGAGCTAGTCTCTACAAAAACAGGAAAATCGTAACGTTACGATTTATGGTTAAAATATTAATGTAATCTTACTTTAACAATTTTGTGTGTATCCGCAATATATAAATTGCCAAAATCGGTGTTTTTCAAGGTAGTT